>JBBILM010000014.1:0-1600 GCA_037444915.1 Nitrospirota bacterium
TGGATTATCGTTCAGGGAATTCAGGTACAGACTGTCTAAATATACTAAGAACTAAGAACCATTTTCTGTATGTAAAGCTTTCGTGTTTATTAACCATGCCGTAAAGTCACATAATGCATTTAACCTGAAAAATGCAATTGCGTGTAAGATTATAGAGGCATGGGCAGATAAATGGCTTTATCTCGCCACATTATTGAGGCTCGTAAATAAAGCATATCAAATAAAAAAATACCGGGCTGATTCATTGGATTGTTTCTATGAAATGCGAATTATAAAGACTTTTATCTGTTCATGCCTCTATATAACTGCTTTTTTGGGTTAACTCCTTATTTTATTTAGTTCCTGCTATTTACTCACGACTTCTCCCATCTTGAATATCGGCAGATATAACGCGACTACAATAAACCCTATTGTAGTCCCTAAAAAGACCATCATCAAAGGCTCAAGCATGGTTGTGAGGTTGGTAACGGCATTGTCAACCTCATCATCGTAAAAGTCAGCTATTTTTGACAGCATCTGGTCAAGGGCTCCGGTTGATTCTCCCACATTTATCATTTGAACAACCATTGGCGGAAACACATCGGATTTTGAAAGCGGCTCTGTCAGGGTTTTTCCTGATGCGACCTCTTTTTTTACCCCCATTACTATGTCTTCAACAACTCGGTTGCCCGCGGATTTCGCGCATATATCAAGGCCATCCAATATCGGGACGCCGCTGCTTATTAATGTGCCGAGAGTCCTTGTGAACCTCGCGACAGCGACCTTTCTGAAAAGATCGCCCATCACCGGCATTCTTAGCAGGAATTTGTCAGTATCTTTTCTGCCTCTGCCTGTTTTTCTGTACTTCCGCACCGCGAAAATAAAAGAGATAATACCTATTAGTATAATTACGCCTCCGGCACCAGCCAAAAAATTACTCATGCCTATTACAATCCTTGTTGGCGCTGGCAGGGCAACACCCATCTCAGAGAATATCTTTGAGAAGATCGGAATTACCCATACCATTATTATCGCGACAACAAGGGCCGCGACTGACGTGACAATAGCCGGATATATCATTGCCCCCTTTACCTTTTTCTTCAGTTTCATTGTCTTTTCAATATGAATGGCGAGCCTCATAAGCACCGTATCGAGAACGCCTCCGGCCTCGCCGGCAGCGACCAGATTGACGTAAAGATCGTCAAATATATTAGGATGTTTCCTGAGAGCGTCTGCAAGTGTCACGCCTGTCTCAACATCGGTTTTTATCTGAGATAAAATAGCCCCTAATGTCTTGTTCTCTATTTGGGTAGCGAGAATGTCAATACCCTGAACAATCGGAATGCCTGCTGAAAACATGGTCGAAAACTGTCGAGTGAATACCGCGAGATCTTTATCGCCAACTTTTTGTTTTTTAGGGCCGAATAGTTTTATGCCCGAAGGTTTTTTTACTTCAGCGATATTTGTTGGAATAATACCCTGTCTTCTGAGGGCGGCTAATACTGCTTCCCTGCTGTCAGCAGTTATTTCACCTGACTGGATAGCGCCTCTTAAGGTCTTGCCGGTCCATTTGAAGATTGTAGGCATATTCCCCCTCTTAACACTACTAAGAACTAAGCAG
>JBBILM010000014.1:1700-29186 GCA_037444915.1 Nitrospirota bacterium
TACTAAGAACTAAGCAGCAAGTAGTAAGAACTAAGAACTAATAAATAAGGTTAAAACTGTAGGAAGTTTTTAGTTCACGGTTCATAGTTTTTAGTTCACGGTTCATAGTTTTTAGTTCATGGTCATTAGTTTATAACAGTCCTGCCCTTTCCATTATTACCGGCACTTTGTCTTCCATGCCGATAGCCATGATATGAACGCCGTCGCACACATTTTCTTCTTTTAGTATCCGTATATGACGCGCCGCGATATTCAAGCCTGTATCAAGCGCCTTTTCCTTGCCAGCGGATTTGAGTTCATCTATTAATTCCTGAGGCACCCTTATGCCAGGCACATTATTGTTTATGAAGTTAGCCATGCCAGCGCTCTTTAATACAACTATTCCAGCAAGTATCTTTACCTGAAATTTACGGGCGTATTGCATAAACTCCTTGAACTTATTTATATCATAAATTGCCTGAGTTTGGAAGAACTTTGCCCCTGCCTTTACTTTTTTCTCGAACTTTATGAGCTGGGGCTCCAGTGGATTTGCCTCAGGCGTTACAACAGCGCCCTGAAAAAAATCTGTATTTCCTTTTAATTCATTGCCAGCCATGTCTTTCCCGTTATTCAAGGAATCAACAACCCTTAAAAGCTGGACAGATTCTATATCATAAACCGGCTTTGCCTGCTTGTGGTCTCCTGAGAGGACATGGTCTCCTGTCATGCACAGGACATTTTTAATGCCAAGCACATTTGCCCCCAGCAGGTCTGATTGAAGGCCTATCCTGTTTCTGTCCCTGCAAGTCATCTGCAATATGGGTTCAATGCCATGTTCGAGTGCTATTTTACATACGGCCAAGGAGCAGATGCGCATTACAGCAGACTGGTTATCTGTTACATTCAGACCATGGATTTTCCCCTTTAGAAGCTCTATGTGATGGTTCATCTCTTTGATGTCAGTGCCTTTTGGAGGACCCACTTCCGCGGTAACAACAAATTTTCCTGAATTCAACGCGTCTTTAAAACTCATTTCTTTTTTTCCTCCCTCGCCACGAATGTTCTCGGCTTGATGTTCTGCGACCAGTCCTTTGCTTCCATTGTAGTATCGCAGAGCTCCTGCAGTTTATCAAGTCTTTTCATTCTCTCATATATTCTCACCCATGCGCATTTAATGTCAGGGCTGACTTCGCACTTGCCATCCTTGCACCCTCCGCAAGGGCCGTTTAAAATGCCTTTCGGACACGCGGTCACAGGGCATATGCCGCCGGTCTTATCAAGAATGCATTTGCCGCACAGCGAGCATCTTTCGTCAAAGAACTGCAGCCTTGTCATATTGCCGAGGAAAATGCTGTCATTTGCCGGGTAAACAGGCTTATCCTCGTAAAGCTCAACTGCTGTCTGGGTGCCTGCTCCGCAGGACATTACAAGGATGCACTCTGATTTGTCGAGCGCTTCCTTAAATGGTTTTAGTTCAACCTTTGTTCCCAAAACCTGACAGCCTGTTTTTGCTACAAACTTGCCGGTTACCTCTTTACCTTGAGTCTCAAGCGATTCCTGCATTTCATCCAGTTGAGGCTGTCCGCCTGTTCCGCAGAGAGTAGCGCATTCAGAGCATCCTAATAAAAAGAACTTATTATAGGTCTTTATATTGTCCATAAGTTCCTGAAAGTCTCTTTTTTTAGTGATTATCATTTTACCTCCTCTTTATTATCACCTAATTCGAGCGATTTTGTAAGGCAGCACTGCTACAAGACTTTAAAAAGTCCTCGTTCATGTGCATATGAGAGATAACCCATAAGCATCATCCATTAAGTATCCGAAGTAGTAGATGACGGATACAAGATAAATGTCTTTACAAGTGCGGAGTTTAAAGTCTTTCCGCAGCGCCTGCCTTACAAAATCTAACTATATAATCGCTCAACTCTGGTATCATTTAATCCCAGCATGCATTTTTGCTGATGCAACAGTGTTTTTCATAAGCATTGTAATAGTCATGGGACCAACGCCGCCAGGAACAGGGGTAATAGCTCCGGCAATCTCCTTTGCAGCGTCAAAATCAACGTCTCCCTTTAAGATTGGCACTGGTTTTCCTGTTTTTTCGCTAATCTTTTCGCCGACTCGGTTGACTCCCACATCAATAACGCATGCGCCCGGCTTTATCCACTCAGGCTTTACAAGACCCGGAACTCCCGCGGCTACAATAAGAATGTCTGCCCGTTTGCAGTGCGCCTCAAGATTTTTCGTGCCTGTATGAACAACCGTAACAGTAGAATTAGCCTTTTTGCCTTTCTGAAGCATAATCATGGCAATGGGCTTGCCCACAATATTGGACCTTCCGACTACCACAACCTCTGAGCCTGATGTTTCAAAACCTGAACGCACGATCAATTCCTGAATACCGGCTGGCGTGCACGGTAAGAATCTCGCCTCGTCCCCTCCTATCATCAACCGGCCAACATTAACCGGATGGAAGCAGTCCACATCCTTGTCAGGGTTGATGGCGTTGAGAACCTTTTTTTCATCTATGTGCTTAGGAAGGGGAAGCTGTACAAGAATGCCGTGTATTTTTGGATCATTATTGTATTTTTCGACAAGCAACAGAAGGTCTTTTTCCGCTATGTCTTCCGGCTGGTCGTCCTGAATAGAATAAAAACCGAGTTCGTGGGCTGTCTTTTGTTTTCCGGTAACATAACTGATTGATGCGGGATTTTTCCCAACCAGAATCGTGACGAGTCCTGGCACCACCTGATGTTTTTCCTTTATTTCCGCGACTTCTTTCTTAAGTTCCTCTCTGATCTGCGCGGCTATTTCCGTACCGCTGATAATTTTTGCAGCCATAAATCCTCCCTTTTATTTTAATTAAAAATTAAGAATTATGAATAGAGGTATTCTCCTTAATTCCTGATTCGTAATTTCTAATTCCTAAATTAGAGACAGCATTTCTTCCCTTGTAGTAAGTTTAGTTCTGAAAATACCCCTTACAGCGGATGTCACGGTCCTTGAACCCGGCTTTTTTATTCCTCTCATGCTCATGCAAAGGTGTTCAGCATCGATCACCACCATGCATCCCTTTGGTTTTAGTTTATCCATAATCATATCCGCAAGCTGGGACGTGAGCCTTTCCTGCACCTGCGGCCTTTTCGCAAGATATTCCAGAGCCTTTGCGAGTTCGCTAAGTCCTGTTATCCGTCCCTCGGGAATATAAGCAATGTGGGATTTTCCTATAAAAGGCAGCAGGTGGTGCTCGCATACGGAATAAAAAGGTATATCCTTTAAAAGCACCATCTCGTCGTGCGTTTCACCTTTTATTGGCTTTAAAAGGTCGTATTCTGGCGGTTCAAGGCCGGCGAATATCTCGGCATACATATTGGCTACACGGGTGGGAGTGTCCTTAATGCCGGGCCGGTTTCGGTCCTCACCAATGCCTTCAAGGATTAATCTTACGCCTTCTTCTATCTTTTTAATGTCCATGACAATCTATGATTCTTTTATCAGTTATTATTTTGTCCATCTTAATATCGTATATTTCAGACGGAAGGGATTCAACTATCTGTTCTTCGTATGCCAGACCGATTGCGTTGGCTTTGGCTTCTGCTAATAATTTATCATAAAATCCCTTTCCATATCCCAATCTGTTGCAGTGCTCGTCAAACGCAACACCCGGAACAATAACCAAATCTATGTCCGAGACATGCTTTTTTCTGAGTTCGGATACCGAGGGCTCCTGTATACCGCAATATCCTTTAAAGACCTCTCCAATATCTTCTATTTCATACAACAGCAACCTGTTATTTTCCGTGTCAACTTTTGGCAGCGCGATTGACCTGCCTTCTGCGAGGCAATATTTTATCAGATCAAAGGTATCAACCTCGCTCCTGAACGACGCGTAAAAAAGGATTATACGGGCGTCCTTAAACTCTGGAAGATTTAATAACGTTTCTTTAATCCTCAGGTGCTTGCTTATTCTCTGCTTATCTGTTATCGAATCTCTTTGGAAAAGGACTTCTTTTCTAATAATAACCTTTTCTGCGCCCAATTTTCAGCCTCATACGACGTTTATTCGCGGATTATCGATTCAAGTTTTGTTTTAATTCCCTTTATGCTTTCAACTGCCTTTGACGCCCGAGTAAAGGGTGATGCGCCGCTGACGTCAGCATCCATAACAGCCTCATCAAAACCTATAGCGCCGAGAATTTCCATGTCTTTTATATTTTCCCTGAGAAATGCGATGTCTTTATCATCCCTCACCTTATTGGCAACAACGAAGACATTTTTAATCCCCAGTTCTCTTGCCAGACGTTTTACGGAATCAGATGTCTGAATGCTTCTTTGTCCCGGCTCTACTACAACAATAAATGCATCTACTGCTTCTGACGTTCCTCTTGTAAGGTGTTCTATTCCGGCTTCCATGTCAACTATGACAACTTCATCTCTCTCAACAAACAGGTGTTTCAGCAATCGTCTCAAGAGAATATTTTCAGGGCAGTAACAACCTGACGCGGCAGCTTTTGACTTGCCCATTACCATAAGGATAATTCCGTTTATCTTATATCCAATACCTGCCGGAAGATCGTCGACCCTCGGGTTCAGCTTGAATATGCCTCCCATGCTTCCGGGCTTTGCGCCTGTTCTCTCTTCGATGAGTTCCGGCATATCCGAAATAGGGATTATCCTCTTAAAATCAGCCGGAGTGATGCCGAGCGCCTGAGCCAGATTAGCGTCAGGGTCAGCATCAACTGCGATCACCCTCCTTGCATCTGCCGCGAATAAGTGGCTTAATATGGCCGAAAGGGTTGTTTTACCGACACCGCCTTTGCCTGTAATCGCGATTTTCATAAGATAAAATTATAGCATAACTTTCAACAGTTTTGGGATTTGTGTTATCATTTTCTATGGAAGTTCGGAAACTTATTGAAGACTCTGACCGATATCTTATGCAAACCTACGGCCGCCAACCTGTTGTGCTTATAAAAGGCCGGGGCATGAAGGTATGGGGCGCTGACGGCAGGGAATATCTTGATTTTGTAGGCGGCATTGCTGTAAATGTGCTTGGTCACTGCCATCCGAAGGTAGTGGTAGCGCTGCAAAAACAGGCGCAAAGGCTTTTACATGTATCGAATCTTTATCATATAGAACCCCAGATTAAGCTTGCAAAGCTTCTCTGTGTCAACTCGTTTGCAGCCAAGGTTTTTTTCTGCAATTCAGGAGCTGAGGCTAATGAGGCTGCTATTAAACTTGCAAGAAAATATTCAAAAGAGCATTACGGTCAGGACAGGTTTGAGATTATCACTGCGCTCAGTTCATTTCATGGCAGGACTCTTGCTACTGTTACAGCCACTGGCCAGGAAAAATTTCAGAAGGGTTTTGAACCTCTTATGCCTGGCTTTAAATATGTACCGTTTAATGATATCAGCGCACTCGAATCAGCGATAGACAGTCGCACGTGCGCTGTTATGCTCGAACCTATTCAGGGTGAAGGGGGTGTGAAGATACCGGCTGAGGACTATTTCAATAAAGTAAGACAGCTTTGCGACAGGCATGGATTGTTGTTGATCCTTGATGAAGTTCAGACAGGGATGGGAAGAACCGGAAGGCTGTTCGCTTATGAACATTACGGCATATTCCCTGATATTATGACAATAGCAAAAGGTCTTGGCGGAGGCGCTCCTATCGGCGCGATGCTTTCATCTGCGAAAGTTGCCGCTGCCTTTCAACCCGGCACCCACGCGTCAACGTTTGGCGGCAATCCGCTTGTCTGTGCCGCGGCAATCGCGACATTGGAAACAATCCTCGAAGACGGCATTATTCTGGAGCATTGCGTCAGAATGGGAAGGTATTTATTGAAAAGATTAAGTGAGCTTAAAGGTTCATATCCTGACAGGATAATAGCTTTAAGGGGCAGTGGATTGATTGTGGCAATGGAATTGACAGGAGATGGCTCGTCTGTGGTTAAGGCATGTCTTGAAAGAGGTGTTCTGATAAACTGCACGGCCGGAAATGTCCTGAGATTTACGCCTCCTCTGATAGTGGAGGAAAAGGATATTGACCATCTGATAGATGTATTGGAAGAAGTCTTAGAAAAAGTTTAACGGAGGCTTTTCTAATGAAAAGAGACTTTATAACTGTACGTGACTTATCGAAAAACGAAATAGAAAGCCTGATTAAACGGGCTGTAGAACTGAAAGCAGGCGCGGACAGAAATAAATGCCCGCTCATTGGCAGGAGCATAGGATTGTTTTTTGAGAAGCCATCAACAAGGACAAGGGTCTCATTTGAGGTTGGCATATATCAGCTCGGCGGGAAATCCATTTATCTTAATCCGCAGGAAATCCAGTTGAACAGGGGAGAAAGCATAGCGGATACTTCGAGGGTTTTATCGAGGTATTTGGACGGCATTATCTTAAGGACATTTAAGCACTCTACTATCGAGGATTTTTCAAATCATGCGACAGTTCCTGTTATAAACGGTTTATCGGATCAGCATCATCCGTGTCAGGCCATTGCCGATCTAATGACCATTTTTGAAAAAAAAGGCAAATTAAAGGGTGTTCGACTCGCGTATATCGGAGATGGCAATAATGTCGCCAATTCATTGATAGAGGCCGGGGCGCTGACCGGCATCGATATAACTATTGCGTGCCCTGAGGGATACGAACCTGATCCGGATGTGCTCGACAGGGCAAGAAGCGAAGGTGAAGGGGAAGTAATAATTACGAGAAATCCGAAGGAAGCAGCGGGCATGGCAGACGTAATATACACTGACGTATGGGTGAGCATGGGGCAGGAAAAAGTGGCTGAGAAGAAAAAGGCGAAATTCAGGGAGTATCAGATAAACAGGGATTTGCTACAGTGCTCCAGAAATGATGCCATAGTGCTTCACTGTCTTCCCGCGCACAGGGGTGAAGAGATTACGGATGATGTTATGGATGGTGAAAAAAGCGCTATTTTTGACCAGTCCGAAAACAGGCTGCATACAGGCAAGGCATTGCTGGAATATTTGATAAAGTAATCCGAAAAATAGAGATAGAAGTATCCGGAAGTTCCCTCTCCCTTGATGGGAGAGGGTTAGGGTGAGGGTGAATATTAACCGAAAAGGTTACCCCTCCCCCTCACCCCCTCCCGCAAGGGGAGGGGGAATTTATGGAGTCAGCGCTTTCTATGTCTATTTTTCGGAAGTAATCGATTTTCTTGACTTGGATATTGTCTCTTTTATAAGATACACGATGTTAATTTAGAGCAGTGTAGCAGACCAGTAGAAATAGCTTGATTTTGACATATAATGTTCCTTAAAACTACTGCTTTGTTGCGCTATTATCGTACTGAATCTATTCCCTCTGGAGGATGAATGCTTGTTGCAATTGGCTCTGACCACGCAGGTCTTGAGATCAAATCCGAAATAATCGATGTTTTAAAAGAACTGGGTCATGAATTCATTGATTATGGCACAGATTCAATGGTGTCTGTAGATTATCCTGACTTTGGTGATAAAGTATCCGATGCGGTGTCAACCGGAAAGGCTGACAGGGGAATACTCGTGTGTGGTACAGGCATTGGCATGTCTATTGTGGCCAATAAATTTCCAAATATAAGGGCGTCTTTATGCAATGAAATGTTTTCTGCTAAGATGTCCAGACTGCATAATGATGCCAATGTTCTGGTGCTCGGCGGCAGAATTGTCGGCAGAGACCTTGCAAAAGAGATAGTGCGCGTATGGATGACTACTCCGTTTGAAGGGGGCAGGCATACAAACAGACTCAGGAAAATAACCCTCATTGAGGAAAAAACAATAAAAGAAAAAATGGCAGCGGCGGAAAAATGAATTTTGAACATTTGAAAGCAACAGACCGGGAAATATATGATGCAATCTCTAAAGAAACTGAAAGGGAGCAGAATAAAATCCTTCTCATCGCTTCTGAAAATTACGCGAGTGAGGCAGTGCTTGAAGCACAGGGATCGTTATTTACGAACAAATACGCAGAGGGTTATCCGAACAGGAGATATTACGGCGGCTGTGAATACGCTGATATTGTTGAAAGCCTCGCTATACAAAGGGCAAAGGAAATATTCGGCGCAGAGCATGTAAATGTACAGCCCCACTCGGGAAGCCAGGCTAATATGGCTGTATATTTTTCTTTCTTAAAGCATGGAGATACAATACTGGGAATGAACTTAGCGCACGGAGGGCATCTTTCGCACGGAGCATCGGTTAATTTCACGGGCATGTTTTATAAATCATTATCCTATGGGGTTGACAAGGTCACAGGCTATATAAATATGGATGAAATCAGAGAACTGGCGCTGAAACATAAGCCAAAAATGATAGTGGTAGGGGCGAGCGCATATTCCAGAACTATTGATTTTAAATCATTTTCGGAAATAGCAAAGGAAACAGGTGCATATTTAATGGCCGATATCGCGCATATTGCGGGATTGATAGCATCTGACGAACATCCATCGCCGGTTCCATATGCTGATTTTGTCACTTCCACGACCCACAAAACCCTCAGGGGACCAAGGGGCGGCATGATCATGTGCAAAGCGGAATATGCGAAGGCTATTGATAAGATGATATTCCCGGGGATTCAGGGAGGGCCTTTGGTTCATGTAATCGCTGCGAAGGCAGTTGCGTTTAAAGAGGCGCTGACAGATGAGTTCAGGGATTATCAAAGGCGTGTTATAAAAAATGCAAAAAAACTCGCAGAGGGATTGATTAATCACGGCTTTAAAATAATATCCGGAGGCACTGACAACCACCTGATGCTTGTTGATTTAAGCAATATGAATGTTACGGGCAAAGAGGCTGAAGAGGCATTGGACAGGGCCGGCATTACAGTGAACAAAAATTCGATCCCCTACGATGACAAGCCGCCTGCTGTAACAAGCGGGATAAGGCTTGGCGCTCCTTCTGTAACTACGAGGGGAATGGGTGAAAATGAAATGGACGAGATAGCCGGAATAATATCCAATGTTGTCCGGAATATAAAAAATGAAGATTTAATATCGGATATGAATAAAAGGGTGGAACTTCTTTGTAAAAAATACCCCATTTACCAGTAGTTCAAAGACAATGTCCGAGATATGAAATTTGGTGTGTAAGTATATATTATGAAGTGCCCTTTTTGCGGAAGTACAGAAGATAAGGTAATAGATTCCAGAGCAAGCAAAGAAGGAGAGGTCATTCGCAGGAGGCGGGAGTGCCTTAAGTGCGAACAGAGGTTTACTTCATATGAAAGAGTGGAAGAGCCTCTTCCTATGGTTATTAAAAAAGATGGAAGCCGGGAATTCTTTGACAGGCATAAGATATTGACGGGGCTTAAAAAGGCCTGCGAAAAGAGACCTATACCGATTATCAAGCTGGAAGAGGTAGAAGGCCAGATTGAAAAGAAATTAACCGGATTGAATGTTAAAGAGATTCCAAGTTCATGGATAGGAGAGGAGATAATGTCTTCTCTCAAGGAGCTTGACAAGGTTGCGTACGTCAGATTCGCGTCTGTTTACAGGCAGTTTAAAGATATTAATGACCTCTTGGATGAAGTAAAGACTTTGTTTGAGCCGAAAAAAAAGATTGGCTGAAAATTGCCGGAGTGGTGGAATTGGCAGACACAAGGGACTTAAAATCCCTCGGAACTTAGTTCCGTACGAGTTCAAGTCTCGTCTCCGGCACCAATATTAAAAATTCCCTGACTTGCCTTTAAGATATTATTATGATAACAACCATCAGAAAGGCCATACTTCCGGCAGCCGGTCTTGGCACGAGATTCCTGCCTGCTACCAAGGCTTCGCCAAAGGAGATGCTTCCAATAGTTGACAAGCCATTGATTCAGTACGCGGTTGAGGAATCCATTTCCTGCGGCATAGAGGATTTTATTATAATTACAGGCAAGCATAAGAGGGCTATCGAGGATCATTTTGATTCCGCATATGAACTTGAGGAAAAACTGAGAAACGCCGGAAAAAAACAGCTTCTTGACGCGATCAACAAACTGAGCCACATAAATTTTGCTTACATCCGCCAGAGATTTGCTTTAGGGTTGGGGCACGCGATACTATGCGCCAAGCCATTTGTAAAAGATGAGCCTTTTGTAGTTATTTTAAGCGATGATGTTATAGCGCCTGAATATCATTTACTGAGAGAAATGATAGAGATTTATAAAGAGAAAAATTGTCCTGTTATAGCGCTTGAAGAAGTGCCATGGGATGATGTAAACAGATACGGCATTATAGACGGAGAATTGGAAGGAGGCATATATAAAATAGACAGTCTTGTGGAAAAGCCCAGTCTTGATCAGGCACCTTCCAATATGGCGATAATAGGGAGATATATCTTAACACCTGACATATTCGATGTTCTCGAGCGCCAGAAACCCGGAGCAGGCGGCGAAATTCAACTTACCGATGCCTTGAAAAAACTTTTAAAGGTGTCGCCTGTTTACGGCTTTCCCATTAAAAAAGGCAAGAGGTATGACGCGGGAGATAAACTCGGATATTTAAAGGCAACGGTTGATTTTGCCCTTAATAACAGTGAACTTGCCGGTGACTTCAGGAGTTATTTAAGGGAAAAGATTAAGACAATTTAAAGAATTATAATAATTTTAACCTATATCTATGCTTGCTAAACAGAAGGGTTAAAGCAGAAGGTAGTTCGTATGGATAATTTATTAAAGGGCATATTTATTTATGAGTACGAGGTGGAGACTTGCGCAAGTCCGGTTGCGGATATTTATGAGACTGACGGAGAGATTGTATTTGAAATAGAGATGCCGGGGATGTATATTAAGAATATCAGGGCAATGGTTTTAGATAATTTGCTCGTTATTGAGGGCATAAGAATAAACGATGAAGATGAATTGTCCGGAGAGTTGAAGTATCTTTGCATGGAAAGGTGCCTTAAAAGATTCAGGCGGGTTTTAAAAATACCCGTTCATGTTAATACAGAGAAGGCTGATGCATATTACAATAACGGGATTTTGATTCTGAAATTCCCTAAATTAAAGGACAAACTGATAAAAATAGAGATCAAAACAAACAACTGACTTTTTAATGTAAACCCTGCGCCGGATACTGCGGAGTATCCTAATATCAATAGCACGGGGCTTTTGAGGTCATGCTTCAGATAGGGAGGAATGACAGTGCTGCAAGCTGCAGAAAAGATAATCTTCGATAGTTATTGCTAAAGCGGAGGATGCAAAATGACAGAAACCAACAAGAATGACGATAAAGAAAAAGAAATAGAGATTCCGGATATTTTGCCAGTACTGCCGGTCAGGGACATGGTTGTGTTTCCCTATATGATACTGCCTCTTTTTGTCGGACGTGATGTGTCAATAAAAGCGATCGATCATTCCCTTAACTCAAACAGAATGATATTGCTTCTTGCCCAGAAGGACATGAATCTTGAGTCTCCTTCTCCTGAAGATATTTATTCTGTGGGCACTGTTTGCATGATTATGAGAATGCTTAAGCTGCCTGACGGAAGGGTAAAGGTGCTCGTTCAGGGCTTAAGCAAGGCGAGGGTTTTAAACTTTTCCCAGCACGAGCCTTTTTTTATGGCTGAAATAGCGAAGATAGAAGCAGAAAAACCATTTGACATCACTATTGAACACGAGGCGCTTATTCGCAATGTGAAAGAGCAGATGGACAAGGCAGTATCACTTGGAAAGACCATACTGCCTGATGTCATGGTAGTCATCGAAAACATAGATGACCCGGGAAGGCTTGCTGACCTTGTTGCGTCAAATCTCGGGTTAAAAACAGACCAGGCCCAGGAAATCCTTGAAATGTCAGACCCTGTCGAAAGATTAAAGCGGATAAGCGAAATGCTGGCAAGAGAGATACAGTTGCTAACTATACAACAGAAGATACAGACAGAGGCCAGGGGCGAGATAGATAAAACCCAGAGGGAGTATTATTTAAGAGAGCAGTTAAAGGCTATACAAAGGGAATTGGGAGAAATAGATGAGCGAGGAGAGGAGATAAAGGAATTTAGGAGGAAAATAGAAGAAGCGAAAATGCCTGAAAAGGTTCTTAAGGAAGCGGAAAAACAGTTGAGAAGGCTCGAAAAAATGCATCCTGACAGCGCTGAATCCGGGAATATAAGGACATACCTCGAATGGCTTACAGAGATACCATGGGCTAAGAGCACCACTGATCAACTCGACATAAAATATGCTGAGAAGGTTTTAAATGAAGACCACTATGACCTTGAAAAGGTAAAGGAGAGGATTCTTGAATACCTCAGCGTAAGAAAACTCAAGGAAAAAATGAAAGGGCCTATATTATGTTTCATTGGACCTCCCGGTGTTGGAAAAACATCGCTCGGCCGCTCGATTGCGCGTTCTTTGGGAAGGGAGTTCGTTAGAATGTCTCTTGGAGGCGTCAGGGATGAAGCCGAGATAAGAGGGCATCGAAGAACATATGTCGGCGCGTTACCCGGAAGGATAATACAGGGCATAAAGCAGGCAGGTACAAATAACCCTGTTTTCATGCTTGACGAGATAGATAAAATAGGCATGGATTTCAGGGGTGACCCTTCTTCTGCGCTGCTGGAAGTTTTAGACCCCGAACAAAACAACGCGTTCATGGACCATTATCTGGCAGTGCCTTTTGACCTGTCGAATGTTATGTTCGTAACTACCGGCAACCTTGCTGATACAATACCAGGTCCTTTAAAAGACAGGATGGAGATTATATATCTATCAGGATATACAGAAGAGGAAAAACTCCAGATAGCCAGAAAATACCTCGTGCCAAAACAGCTTAACGAGCACGGCATAACTTCAAAAATACTGACAATAAGCGATTCTGCTGTTGGACATATAATATCCCATTATACGAGGGAAGCTGGTGTAAGAAGCCTTGAGCGGGAAATAGCGAACCTTTGCCGTAAGGTTGCAAAGCAGATCGCAGAAGGCAAAGCAAAGAAATTTAATATTACCGCCAATAATGTCCAAAAATATCTCGGTGTTCCTAAATATCTACCTGAAGAAGAAATGAAGAAGGACGAGGTGGGCGTTTCCACCGGACTTGCGTGGACAGAATCAGGCGGAGATGTAATATATGTGGAAGCCACAATAATGAAGGGCAAGGGAAATCTGACATTGACAGGCCAGTTGGGAGACGTGATGAAGGAGTCCGCGCACGCGGCATTAAGCTACGTAAGATCAAGGGCAAATGAACTCGGAATCAGCGAGAATATGTTTTCAAATATTGATTTGCATATACATGTTCCGGCAGGGGCGATTCCAAAAGACGGGCCATCAGCGGGAATAACAATGGCAACTGCCATAGCATCGGTACTTTCCGGCAAACCTGTCAGAAAGGATGTTGCCATGACAGGCGAAGTAACGTTAAGAGGAAGGGTTTTGCCGATAGGGGGCATTAAGGAAAAGACACTTGCTGCAAAGAGAATGGGAATAAATACGGTTATTATACCGGTCAGAAATAAGAAGGATTTGGAAGACATGCCGAAATATGTCAAGGAAGGCATGAATTTTGTAATCGCGGAGAGCATGGATGATGTGCTTAAAACAGCTATAGCTGGAATGAGAATAAGTAAAAAAGCCGCCGAAAAAAAGAAAGACAAGGCAACAGGCAAAACGAATAATAAAAAGGTTGTCAAATCAAAGAAAACAAAGGTAACAAATGAAGCTCCATCAAATAGGAGAGTTAAGCCTTCTAAAAGAGGTAAGAAATAGGTTTAAACGCGCT
Organism: Nitrospirota bacterium; assembly: GCA_037444915.1. Taxonomy (GTDB): domain Bacteria; phylum Nitrospirota; class Thermodesulfovibrionia; order Thermodesulfovibrionales; family Dissulfurispiraceae; genus JBBILM01. The sequence continues at coordinate 15,390 of JBBILM010000014.1, forward strand.
GACAGCCATTTAATAATAGGCATAGGTGATGATGCAGCCGTCATCGCCCCTCAAGAGCAAAAACTTATTGTCACCACAGATATGATGTGCGAGGGAATCCACTTTGACATGGATTTAGCCTCGCCTTTTCATCTTGGGTTCAAACTGGTTTCCGTTAATGTGAGCGATATAATGGCTATGGGCGGTCAACCCAGATTCATTTTTCTTGGTATCGCTATGGGAAGGGATGCTGATGCGGACGTTTTCCATGGGCTATATGACGGAGTTGCCGAAGCAATGGAATTATATGGCATGGAATTGGCAGGCGGAGACATGTGCGCATCCAGAAGCGATATGGTACTGTCCGCTACAGTCACAGGCACCGGAAATAATATTTTAACAAGGGCCGGGGCAAGGGTTGGCGATAAGATATACGTGACGGGATATGCTGGCGATTCCGCGTGCGGGCTCGAGCTTCTTAGGAAGCTTACTAAGGAGTCAAAGGAATCGGTAAAGAATTTAAGAAAAAAAGAGACTCGAATTCCGAAACATCGAAATGACACAGGCAAAAAGTCGCTGATGCTTCAGTTAATCGATTCGCCTGTTCAAATTGATTTGGATACGGCAATCCCCCTGATTATCAGACACCTTATGCCGGTTGCAAGGGATTCCTCGGAAATAGCCATAAATGCCGGATCAATGATAGATATAAGTGACGGCCTGTTCCTTGATCTGTGCAGGATATGCGATGAAAGCGGCACAGGCGCAAGGGTTTACCTTGATAAAATTCCATTATCAGCAGAGATGAAACAGGTGGCTGACAAACTGAATTTGGATCCACTGCATTTGGCTGCATCAGGCGGTGAGGACTATGAACTTTTATTTACAGCTCCGGCACACGCCTCTATCCCTGCCTTGATAATGGAAGACGAGGGCGGGGTAAAAATAACCTGCATTGGTGAAATCACAGAAAAAGACAGGGTGGTTGTAGATAAATATGGCAGGGAACACGAACTAAAGGCCTCCGGATATGAGCATTTTGGCCCTTCGCGATAAGATCCTCGGAATAACCCGCATTAATGAAACACCAAAAAAAACAGCAGCGTCTTTTGCCATAGGAGTCTTTATTGGCATGTCTCCTCTTTTGGGTCTTCACACAGTACTGGGCATTGCCGTTGCATGGCTTTTCAGGCTTAATAAAATTGTAACCATTACCGGCGTTTATGTAACAAACCCATGGACGATTATTCCTATTTACACCTTTTCGACATGGCTTGGCGCAAAGTTGTTAGGCATTGAAGACATTATCCCTGACATTAACTGGAATGATATTACGCTCGTTTATTTCATCAATGAGATGAAGCATGTTTTGCTTCCGTTTGTTTTTGGAACAACACTTCTCGGCCTTTTATCAGCCGTTATAGGTTATATAATAGTTTATTGCGCGATGCTGAAAAATACGGCGGCTAAGAAGGCGTGAATTCATTGACTGATAACATTAACACCTTCTGGCGGAGAGAACTTAAATATCTTGTCAGCCAATCCTGAATTTATCTTGACGTCTGACAGGAAGATTTCTATTTTGTTCGAAAGACTGTCAATAATTTCAAGTGATTTTATCGGAAACCCATCACTGGACAGGGAAAGCTCTATTTGGGATATATTGCCTAACTCTGTCTTGGGCTTTAATATAAGTTTGTTTTCGGACTTTAGGGACACATCAAATTCTTTTTTTATATTTCCAAAACCGCCGAGCAGGGCTATCGGAGCCTGACCGTATGTTGCCCTGTCAAATCTTGCCTTAAACGCCTGTTTTTCATTCGCCAGATAAATTATAATATCTTCACCTGTAATATAGACTGTCTGCGGCTCTTTCCCGGAATATTGCCATTTCATATTGCCAGCCTTAATAAAAAAATTTCCCTTATACGAATCTGTTCTCTTGAGGTCTTTAATATGACTTTTTTGTAAAAAATTTCCCTTTATGTCTTTTATATTCTGATAGGCCTTCTGTATTCTTAGGACTTCTGAGTCTGCCTGCGAAGCAAAAGCAACGCCGGTAAACAGTGAATAGTGAACAGTGAACAATAAAAAAGTAACGAGTAGCGAGCAATGAAGAACGAGTTTGGCAGCAAGCAGCCGACAGCAAGCAGCCTGACTTGCGATACAACGCCCTGCGCTCCATGTTTTACGCTCTGTTTTCATCTTCTCCCAAGAAAGTCCCTTGGTTTGCCAGCTCCCTTCGGGGGCCCCACAAGGTTGTCCTCTTCGAGGAGTTCCATAATCCTTGCTGCTTTATTATAGCCTATTTTGAAGCGCCTTTGGATTGAAGATATAGAGACCTCGCCTGATGATTCGCCAAAATCTATAACCCTTTGATACATTTCGTCTCTTTCTCCTGAACCTTCTGAATCGCGCTGCTGTTCGATTACAACTATATTTTCAAATGATGTGTAGTCAGGTGATTTTTGGGATTTTATGAAATCCGTTATCGCATTCACTTCTGTCTCGCTCACATATGCGCCATGTATCCTGACTGTCTTAACTCCGGGCAGCATAAAAAGCATATCTCCTTTTCCGAGCAATTGCTCTGCGCCCTGTGAATCGAGAATGGTTCTTGAATCTATTTTTGATGTCACCTGAAAGGAAATCCTTGCCGGAAAGTTCGCTTTTATCAATCCTGTGATTACATCGACAGAAGGTCTCTGGGTCGCCAGAATGAGATGAATTCCCGATGCCCTCGCCATTTGAGCAAGCCTCGTAATTGCGTTTTCCACATCAGCGGGAGCGGTGAGCATAAGGTCTGCGAGTTCATCAATAAAAACTACGATATACGGCAATCTTTCGGAAACAGGCATCTGCCTGTTATAGTTTTCTATATTTCTTGCGCCTTTTTCAGCGAGAAGTCTGTATCTTCTTTCCATCTCAAAAACAATCTTTTTAAGCGCGTCAGAAGCCTCTTTCGGATTCGTTATAACAGGCGCTATAAGATGCGGTATTTCGCTGTAGGCGGACAGTTCAAGCAGTTTGGGGTCAACCATCAACATCTTCACCTCATCCGGCGTAGTTTTGTATAAAAGGCTGATTATAATGGAGTTCATAAATACGCTTTTTCCTGAACCGGTTGTTCCTGCTACGAGCAGGTGGGGCATTTTGGCGAGATCCGTTATTACCGGATTGCCGAATATATCTTTTCCAAGCGCAAGCGTCAAATAAGAGGAGCTTTTGTCAAAGTTTTCCGCGGATATTATATCTTTTAGATAAACGGTTGCCCGCACCCTGTTTGGAACTTCAATGCCGATAGTCGCCTTGCCGGATATGGGATATATTCTTATGCTCTGTGCACGCAAGGAAAGAGCGAGGTCATCTGCAAGGGAAACGATGCGGTTAATTTTTACGCCGGCCGCAGGCTCAAATTCATACATCGTAACAACAGGTCCGGGATGAGCATGCTTAATTTTCCCCTGAACGCCGAAATCATTCAGCTTTTTTTCGATCCATGCTATGACCGAGTCGAGTTCTTCTCTGCTGGGCATTGAACCCCCTTCAGCGTCTTTCAGCAATGACAGCGAAGGCAATTTGTACGCGCTATTCCTATCTCCTGCATATGGCAGTTTAGTGTCGGGAATAGCGGCCTGCGACTGGCCTGATACAGGGGTTTGCTGTTCAGGATACATAAAGACATCCGCTTCTTTGCGATCCTGCGCCTTTGTTTCTGTTTTTTTGCGGTTCTTTTTTCTTTCCATAAGATACGCCAATAAGGGAACAGGGCTCATTAAAATCAGAGAGATTAGAATCAGCATGATGCCGAATATATACGCGCCTGTGTTCGAAAAAAGCGCGACAAGCAAATCAGTCAGGACCAAACCGAACAGACCACCGGGTGGATCTATGTAAGAAACGGAAGAAACTGATAAAAGCTGCGAGAAAAGCGACACTGACAATAAAAGCAAAAGGGCTCCAAAGAGCGGAAGCCTGCTCCTGTATTTGCCAAGGATTTTCTTGGCGCCATAGATAATCATAAAAACCGGGATTAAATATCCCGAAAATCCGATTGCTGAAAATACTGCATCAGAAACGAACGCGCCAACTATTCCGCCATAGTTCCTGGTCTGATTGGCAGAAAATGTAAATAATGAACTGTCCCACTTGCTGTAACTGAGGAATGAAACCAACAGGTAAAGGCCTCCTAAAATGGCTATAATACCGGTTATTTCTGACAGATACCTGCCTTTTCCTGATTTATCCTCAGTGTTCCGAGGGGCAATTTTTTGTTTTTCTTTCATGTCTGCGTTATTTCAAATAATAAGTAATTAATATTATACCAGCAAGCAAGAACCTGTAATATACAAAGACATTCAGCGGATATTTTTTCAGGAAATTAAGCAGGAACTTAATAGCAAAAAAACTTGCTATGAACGCGGATATTAATCCTATGGAAAACATCTCAATGTTGTAAGATTCAGGATTTTGAATTAGTTTCCTGCCTTCCAGAATGGTTGCTCCGGCAATTACCGGAGTAGAAAGCAGAAATGAAAATCTGGCGGATGCCTCTCTCGACAGGTTTCTGAAAAGCCCGGCTGATATAGTTATGCCGGATCTCGAAACACCGGGTATCAGGGCGATTGCCTGAGCAATTCCTATCAGAATAGCATCATATAATGTTGGATTATGTTTGAACCCTGCAGCCGGAAACTCATGTGAATCTTTGGTTTCATCGGACGAACTTTTTTTGCTGTAACTTTCGGCTTTCAACATAAACATTCCGATAAGAGTCAACGATGCAATTATGACCAAAGGGCTTCTCAATGAATTTTCTATGAGATTGTTCAGCAGTACGCCAGCAAGGCCGGTAGGTATGGTGGCAATAATTATTAAATATAACATTTGCCTGTTTTTTAATAGCATATTTAACCAGTCTTTATAAAAAATAACTATTAAGGCAATCAGCGTGCCGCTATGAAGCGCGACATTGAATGTTAGAGAATTTACCTCTCCTTCCCAGCCAAAGAACCAAGGAAAAAGTATTAAGTGGGCTGTGCTGCTTACAGGGAAAAATTCTGTAATCCCCTGAACAACTCCCATAATTATTGCCATAAGCGTTTCTGAACTCAATTAATCCTCCGAATTTAAGTCTTTAGAACAGGCAAAGTTTGAAATGCAATAATAAACCTTATTAATGATTCCAACATTTATATTAACAGATTGGCTTGTTTTAATTACAGTAGGACAGGAGAGATATTAGACCGAAAAATACAATTACGGCGTAAGATTATAGTAGTGGCATGGGCGGATAAATGGCTTTATCCCGCCACATTGTAACTGCATTTTTCGGGTTAATAGGGGGCGTGCCTGTGAATTACGGAATAAAGTCAGAACAGGCATTCACATTTTGCCAGACATATGACGAACCTGTTTTTGTGAGGTTTCCAACATGCCAGTATCTGAATGTCCCGCATGTTGAAGAAGGCTTGGCATAAAAGGTTCCTAAAGAAGCTGTGCCGTTATACATCTGGACAGATGCCTGTGAATTTTGCCATGACGGATTAAAATAGGCATCATCCAAATAATGTTTTTCTGCTATTATTTTATATAAGCCATCAACTGCGGATGAACTAATGACTATTGTCTCCAAAGGTTCATGATCATCAAATGAATCCCGGAAACTTTTGACATAGGGATGCATCTTAAGATACCCGGGATTCCAGTATGGGTCAATGTATGAACCGTCAGGCATTCCAACAATCAGGTCTAATTCCCAGCCATTGCACGCATTTTTACAGCCATCTGTATGAATAAATGGTTGTGTTGTTTTCCAGTCAAGGGTTATAGTTGCAAATCCCGCCGGCCTTGCTTTGGGAAGCGCGTCAGTAAAAGGACCTGAAACCAATTACGACTTTATAGCAATACCGGTTCTTATTCTCGCATTCATATATCCTTTGCGCATGGCTCTCAAAGTGCGGTTGGCGCCCTCAGAAAGCCCGGTCATTTCATACAATCCGCCTTTGTTCGCAGCATCTGAGCTAAGAAGTGTACTGCCGGAATAGAGTTTTGTATTTATATAAGCTGAAGGACTTGGAGTCTGACCAGTAGCAGGGTCGAGTATCCTTCCAATTATCCCTGTCTCAGGGACACCAGTTATTGCCTTCTGCACATCGAGCCTTGGAGTAGCTGCTGCAAAGCCGCATGAAACTGATTTCCCATTATTCACGAGTCTTGCGACCAGATCATCCATTGTGAGCGATGGAATTTGTCCCCAGACAAGCGCTGCTGCGCCTGCAACAACTGGAGCTGACATGGAGGTGCCGGACATTGCAACAAATCCTTCCTGCAGGGCTGTTGATAAAATATACCACCCCGGGGCTGCTATATTGTACTGAGTCGGCTTGCCAGAAGGGCTGAAATTAGAAAAATACGCCCTGCAGTCATTTTGTGTTGTTGCCATGACCCTGAGAGCTGTATTAGGATCAGCTCCGGGATACGCATAATAAGCGTTGGTAGTATTACTATTGCCTGCTGACGCTACAAGCGCAATGTTAGCGGCCTTCAGATTAGCCACTTCAGTCTCTATAAGAGAGCTGTTCTGACCTCCGAGGCTCATGTTTACAACCCGCGTGGCTGGTGTTGTACTGGCTGTTCTTGCGTATTCCATTCCGCATGCAACATCAAAATGAGTGCCGGAACCGCTTGCATCAAGAACCTTTATGGCGAGTATTTTACAGTTCGGACATACGCCTTCTCCATAGGCGCTGTTGCCGGATTTCGCGGCAATGATGCCTGCAACATGCGTGCCGTGCCCATGTTCATCAAAAGGATCAAAGTTGTCGTCAACGCAGTTTTTGCCGAGAATAACCTTTCCCGCTAAATCCTTGTGCGTATAATCTACGCCCGTGTCTATAACGGCAACAGTTGGAGGGGTTGCTGAAAGAGCTGGAAGCGCGGCTGTTTTTCTGATGACTGTGTGATGCCACTGATAGCCTGTGCCGGGATCAGATGATACATACTGAGAGCCCGCGTCTGTATTTAAAAAAGATGATTTTATTCCTTCTAAATCGGGTAGAATTGGTTTGGGCGGAATTTTCATTATACCGTTTCTTTCCACAAATCTTACATCGCCACGGGCTGCCATTGCATAAACAGCTTTTTTAGCGGCTTCTTCATTCGGAAACCTTAGCAAAACAGCGCCTTCGATTCTCCTTACAGCCTTGGCGCCGAGCGCTGAGGATGCCTTTATTATATTGTTTGCGTTTGCACCTTGTCTGATACCAACGATGAGTTGTCCGCCTGCAAAGTCTTTATCAGGGATAAGGCCTGGCGCGAATCCAAAGCCAAGCTTTTTGCCTGCAGCCTCTGTTTCATCGGCCGCAACTGGCGAGGCAGCGATGTAAAAGAATACAGCAAGAAATGCTGCAACTAATAATAAGCTTTTTTTCATAAATTTATTTTGCTATTATCCCAGCTACAATTCTATATACATTATCATTACTGTCCGGTTAAAATTTAAGAAAGCCATTTTTCATAAAGAAATTAAAATCTAAATCCTTTATTTTCAACGAGTTGTAATTATACAGCATGTGCTGTCCGGTAAAAGCTCAAATCGATATCTCCGGTAATTTTTTTGTACCATCTGAAGATGACAACTATATAGAAAATTAAGGTATTTATGTGCCATTTTAAAGCGTATAATATGCTGTCCGGATAAAAAATATGTGTCATATTGCTAAATTAATTACTTGTCTTTAAGAATTTTTACCGGACACTACTGATACATTATAATATAAAAAATAAAAGAAAGTTAAATCTTTTATTGATTTACGCTTTTGCAGAAATCAATAAATCTGCTAAACTTATATCTGAAGATTGCTATGATACGAATAATCTGGAAAAGATTCAGGAAAAATCCACTTTCAGTTGCAGGCGTGGTGATAATTACCGCTCTTGCTTCAATCGCGATATTGGCGCCGGTTGTCGCACCTCATTCACCAACGGCTATCAATGTCTATAATGTTCTTTCACCTCCGAGTCTGGAGCATCCGCTCGGAACAGATGAACTTGGACGGGATGTGCTTTCAAGAATGATATGGGGGAGCCGGGTTTCTCTTAAGGTGGGCTTTATTGCTGTGGGGATAGCCATATCCATCGGAACTTTTTTGGGTGCGATAGCCGGATATTACGGAGGAAGAATTGACGCCTTGCTCATGAGGTTTGTTGACATAATGCTCGCATTTCCAACCTTTTTTTTGATACTCGCGGTAATCGCCATTGTCGAACCGAGCATTTCTACGATTATGATTGTTATAGGCCTGACCGGATGGATGGATGTTTCGAGACTGGTCAGGGCAGAGTTTCTGACTCTGAAAGAGAGGGATTTTATATCAGCGGCAAAGGCATTTGGAGCAACAGATTTCAGGATTATTTTCAGGCATATTATACCAAACGCTCTATCTCCTGTTTTTGTAGCCGCCACATTTGGTATTGCCGGGTCTATTCTTATTGAATCGGGCCTGTCGTTTTTAGGGCTTGGCGTTCAACCCCCTGATCCGAGCTGGGGCAATATACTTACTTCAGGAAAGGATAATATAACCGTGGCATGGTGGTTGTCCCTGTTTCCCGGCATGGCCATTTTAGTTACTGTATTGAGCTATAACCTTGTTGGAGAAGGATTAAGAGATGCTATTGATCCGAGGCTCTGGCAAAATGAGAAGTGAAACCTGACATTTATCAGTTACTCAAAAATCAATATAAAGATGTCTTTCGCAGGCTCAAAGAGAGCCCTGTTAAAAGGATTTACAATCTTTCGGTTCCTCATTTTGCCTTTCTGCTTTCCTTTTGCGAGCAACCCTTTATAGTAATCGAAGATTCCCCTGAAATTGCATCAGCTTTGCATAAAGACTTTTTATTTTTTAATTCCCTGATGTCTTCTCCGGCATCCGCCATCTTTTTTCCGCCTGTTTTGACGCCTGAAACCGCTGGTGAACGTGCAAAGGCTCTGCTGGAACTTAAATATGGCAGTAACATTTCGGCAATAACCTCAAAAGATGCATTTATGACAGGCTTTTCAATGAAAGAGGCGGAAGGAGGGTTTCTCACATTAATAAAGTCTATGGATATAGAGCGGGATCAACTGAACAAATGGCTGAATGTCAACGGTTATAAAAAAGTGGCCATAGTTGTTGATAAAGGGGAATTCAGCCAGAGGGAATGGATATTTGATATTTATCCTTCTACAGGTGAATTGCCTTTCAGGATGGAGTTTTTTGGAGACAATATAGATATTATGAGGACATTTGAAATAGAAAATCAGCGTTCGATAAAAGAGATAGATGAAATAACCATATTCCCGGCTCATGAGACCGAACCCAAATACTCGCTGATCGAAGAATTATCCTCTGTTAATGAAAGGCTGATATTTCTGAATGAGGAGAGCGGGATTTCAATTCCTGAAATCTTCGTTGCCGGATCCAAACCCGAGAATACTGAAATAATCGCGACATCTCATTTTCCTTTCAGCGGAAGCGGAATAGATTCTCTGGAAGGCAGTGTCAAAGGGCTTGGAATACTGCCTGAGGAGAGAAAGGGGATTGATTCAATATCAGGCGCTCTTGAAAGAGTTAATAAGAAAGTCGCTGCCATTATGCGCTCGGAAGCACAGGCAGAGCGGCTCAAGGAGATTTTGTCCGATACAGGCATTATTTCGCCGGTAATTGACAGAAAGGATATAGCGGACTACCGCGGCGATATGTGCATTTCAACCGGCAATCTCTCATCGGCCATAAATCTGCCTGGACTTTTGATGCTCACCGACAGGGAAATTTTTGGCCAGAGACCTGCTTACAGGCCGATAAGGAAATCAAGGGTTTCATCGCTTCTTATGAACATTGATGACATGAAGCCCGGCGATTTTGTCGTACATAAAGATCATGGCATTGGAAGGTTTACAGGCGTTTATAAACATAAAACAGCAGACCTCGAAGAAGATCTCATAATTATTGAATACGCTAATGGAAAAATATACGTGCCGCTTCACGGCGTAGACAGGATTAATAAATACAGCGCTGCTGAAGGACATATACCGGCAGTAGATAAGCTCGGAACTAAAAATTGGCTGAAGACGAAGCAGAAGGTCAGAAAAGGGATACAGGAAATGGCCCAAAGACTGGTCAAACTATATGCAGAGAGGAAAATGGCCAGAGGTTTTATGTTCAGCGAAGATACCCCAATGCATAAGGAATTTGACGATTTTTTCCCTTATGAGGAAACCCCTGACCAGATAACTGCCGTGGAAGAGATAAAAAGACATCTTTCATCTGAAACCCCGATGGATATGCTCCTTTGCGGCGATGTCGGATACGGAAAAACAGAGGTTGCTGCAAGGGCTGCATTCAGGGTTGTTTACGACGGCAAACAGGCGGCAATTCTGGTTCCTACTACATTGCTCGCCGAGCAGCATTACAGGACTTTCAGGGCGAGGTTTTCAGGATTCCCGGTAAATATAGACATTCTCAGCAGATTTAAAGATAAAAAGGACATTAAAAATTGCGTCAGCGGACTGAAAAAAGGGGAGATAGATATAGTTATTGGCACCCACATGCTCTTAAACAAAGATGTCGGATTTCATGACCTCGGCCTGTTGATTATAGATGAGGAGCACAGGTTCGGGGTCGCCCAGAAAGAGAGGTTAAAAGAGCTTAAAAAAGGGGCTGATGTTTTAACCCTTACGGCAACTCCTATTCCAAGGACGCTCCATATGTCATTGTCAGGCATAAGGGAAATGTGCGTCATAGAAACACCCCCTGAGGAAAGGCTTGCGGTAAGAAGCATAGTAGCCACTTTTAATGAAAAGGCAATAGCTGAAGCAATAGAAAGAGAATTGAAGAGAAACGGACAGGTCTTTTTTCTTCATAACAGAATAGCGGATATTAAAAAAATGGCTGATTTTATAAAAAGACTCGCTCCTGATGCGAGCGTTGAAATAGCGCACGGACAGATGAATGAGAGGGAACTCGAAAATATCATGATGAATTTTCTTGATAAAAAAATAGATATACTCGTATGCACTGCCATAATCGGCGCAGGCCTTGATATAACAACAGCCAATACATTGATAGTCAACAGGGCTGACAGTTTCGGACTTTCGGATCTTTATCAGATACGCGGAAGGGTGGGAAGGGGAAATATTCAGGCATATGCCTACTTTTTGATTCCCGGTGAAGATGCCATTACTGATGAGGCAAAAAAAAGGCTTCGGGCAATACAGGAAATGAGCTATCTCGGCGCTGGCTTCAGGCTCGCGCTCAAAGACCTTGAGATAAGGGGGGCCGGCAATCTGCTCGGCGCAGAGCAGTCCGGGCATATATACAAGGTCGGTTTTGACATGTACATGGAAATGCTCGAAAAGGCTGTTTCAGAACTTAAAGGAGAGGAGATAAAAGAAGACTTTGACCCGCAAATAAAACTGCGCATTTCCGCCTTTATCCCTGAAAATTATATACAGGATATAACCCTGAGATTGAGTTTGTACAAGCGAATATCAAAACTGAAGACACAGGAGTCAATGTCAGAATTTAAAGACGAAGTAATTGACAGATTCGGCAATATGCCAGCGCAGATGCAAAACTTGCTGAAAGTTATTAAAATCAAGATGTTATCGAGACTTTTATATATTTCTAATATCTCTGAAACAGATAAAAAATACAGATTCACTTTTTTAGCAGACCCGGAAAACAGGTATAAAATCCCCGGAGACTTTTTTGATAAAATGTTAAAGGCATTATTCAAGCTCCAGAAAAAAGAGAGAGGCATAAGATTTTTGCCTGATGGATTTGAGTTGAACCATAAAATTTCAACGGATGATTCCATCAAAAAAGTGGAGGATGTATTAATAAACCTGTGGAAAATAATGGAAAAATGATTTAAACTGAGAAACATGGTGAACAAACTTCTCATTTTACTTGTCTCGCTTTTTTTTATCTATGGATGCGCTACTGTGGGGCTGGAACAGCAGCAGGAGGCGGAGTTCTATTATAAAATGGGCATTTCATATCTTAATGAAGGAAATATACAGATGGCTTTTGTTAATCTTCAGAAGGCCTATCAGTTTAATCCGGAAAGCATCGAAATAATGAACAGCCTCGGACTTGTCTATTTGCAATTGGATGATTTTGAAAATGCGAAGCAATTATTTTCCAAAGCCGTATCAGTCAACCCTAAATTTTCAGAGGCTCACAATAATTTGGGTGTAGCCTATATAAATACAGGGCAATGGAGCGAAGCAATAGAATCATTTAAAAACGCGCTTTCTAATCTGCTGTATACATCTCCTGAAATGGCTTTTTACAATCTTGGCGTATCGTACTACAAGACAGGTCAGATCAATGAGGCAATAAACGCATTCAAAGACTCCATTAGAAGGGCTAATTCTTATCCGTTGCCATATTACGGCCTGTCGCTTGCTTATAACAGGGCGGGCAGGTATGGCGATGCCTCGGCAGCTATTTTAAAGGCATTGGAAGTAGACCCCGCATACAAGGGCAACCGCGCAAAATTCATTGAGTTTGTCAGGCAGAAGCTTATAACAGCCAAGGGAGACGAGGAATCAGACTTGCGGCAATATCTTGACATACTAATGTATTAATCCGAAATCTCAATAATGTGGCAGGATAAAGCCCTTTATCTGCACATGCCGCTATAATCCTATGATGTAATGGCATTTTTTCAGGTTCATAAAAAAAAGACCTCCTGCAGTTACCTGCAGGAGGTCTTTTGCATTCAATCTATAGCTATTATAGCTTTGCTACATTGATTGCTTTTGGGCCTTTTGGTCCCTTTTCAACATCAAATGTGACTGAATCGCCTTCAGCAAGTGTTTTGAAACCATTACCTGCAATAGAAGAATAATGTACAAATACATCGCTGCCGTCTTCGCTTGTGATGAATCCAAAACCCTTGGACTCATTAAACCACTTTACAGTTCCGTTAGCCATTGTTGCTTCCCTCCTTACATAAACTAAAGCTCAGAATAAACGCGCTCCAAAAAAATGCCGCAAAGCTAAAAGTCTTTGCAGCATCTCCATTCACAAAAACTTCTGAAACTTAGATTATAGTCTGGCATACTTATAAGAAAAAGTCAATAACCACCGCATGATTTTTTTTGGTCAAGTGCCATTTGAAACCGCGAATAAGTTTTTTCCTCAGCTATTTAACATGACAGCCTGCGCAGCGCTCGTCTGTCGACATAAGTGCTTTCTGTTCTTCAAGAGGTCTTTTTTGTCTGTACTCATGGCATCTGGAACAGTCTTTAAAACCCAGGGCTGTGTGCATACTCACCATTTTGGGATTTTTGCTGTGGCATACAGTGCATTGTCTTGCCGAGGATTCGTCCGCAATCGCAAACGAAATCATAAGTAATACTATGAGGGTAATAATAATATTTTTCATATCAAATATTAACAAATTCTGGCAGGTAAAAAGAATGATTTAAATCATAGTTTGTATCACAAACAACTAAAATTATGTTTATATTCCTATTATCCTTCTCTCTGCCTCCGTTATCCCATAAAGCCCATAAACAATATCGTCTATCTTTTCATCGGTAACGGCGATTTCGCGTTCTATCTTTTTGTGCTCAACAGACGAAAAAGGTGTTTCTATTTTAGCTTTCTTGAGAGATTGCGGTTTCTAATGCGGCAATAAGAGGGGGAAGATCATCTGTGATAGTATCCCAAACTCTGTCAAGGTCTATATCAAAATAAACATGGATAAGACGGTTTCTCATTGCCACAATGCTCGCCCATGGGATTTCACTGTGTTTATCACGGA
>JBBILM010000015.1:0-26113 GCA_037444915.1 Nitrospirota bacterium
CAACATAGAGGCTATAAAAATAAAAAATGCCTGTGAAAAAAATGGAATACCCTTCCTGGCTATAGAGACGGATTATTCAACTGAAGACATAGGACAACTTCAGACGAGGATAGAGGCGTTTCTTGAACAGATAAAAGGCTGAGATGGTTGTCGGAGTTGATCTTGGTTCAAGGACAATCAAGGTGGCTGCTGTTGAAGGCGGCCGCCTTGCTGCCTTCGAGATTGCAGAGAGCGGGTATGATCCGCACCGTCAATCCCTTGAGATGATCAAGGATTATCACCCTGGCAAGATCATAGCTACAGGCTACGGAAGACACCTTGCAAAGCGGCACTTCGCCGATGATGTGATAACCGAGATTAAGGCTCATGCCATGGGAGCCCGTTATTTCTTCCCTGAATGCAGAACGATCCTTGATGTGGGCGGACAGGACACCAAGGTAATAGCGCTCGATGACAGCGGACGGGTACAGAACTTTCAGATGAACGACAAGTGCGCAGCCGGCACAGGCAGATTTCTTGAGATTATGGCTGCATCGCTGGGATATGGTCTTTCGGAATTCGGAACATATGCCATGCAGGGCAGGGGCGATGTCAGGATCAGCAATATGTGCACGGTCTTTGCCGAATCTGAGGTTATTTCTCTCAAGAATCACGGAACACCCCCTGCCGATGTTGCAATAGCAGTGCATATCTCAGTTATCGAACGCCTTGTCGCAATGCTTGCGCGTATCGGCTATGGCGATACATTAGTCTTTACAGGCGGCGTTGCGAAGAACCCTGCTGCAGTACATCTTCTGAAAGAAAGGCTCGATGTGAAAATACTGGTGCCAGATCCGCCGGATATTGTCGGCGCGCTCGGAGCGGCTCTATACGGCAGTGAACCCAAAAATGCAATTGATGTGTAATATAGCAGGCATAGATACCTTCAAATCCTATGAATTGCAACAAGGATAATCTTATGCAATGCTCTAATCCAGAATTGCAATCTGCATGAGAATGTGGAATCAGAGATTGACCTCTTAAAGCCCCTTGATAGGGGGATTCAAACAAAGCCTTTTCAGGAGAAGGTTTAAATGCATTGTTTGGGTTAACATCCATCACTTTAACCCTAAAACTGCAATTATGTCATACAATGACGGCGGCATGGGCAGATAAATGGCTTTATCTCGCCACATTATTGAGGCTCGTAAATAAAACATATCAAATAAAAAAATACAAGGCTGATTCATTGGATTGTTGCTATAAATTGCGAATTATAAAGGCTTTTATCTGTTCATGCCGCTATATAAATGCATTATCCGGGTTAACGAATACGACCTTGACTCGCAAGGTATTTCCTATTTTCGCGGGTTTGATATAAACTATTCACTATTCATTGCTCACTGATAATTATTGGAGAGGTGCCGGAGCGGTTGAACGGGGCGGTCTCGAAAATCGCTATGGGGGCGACTCCATCGAGGGTTCGAATCCCTCCCTCTCCGCCATGCTGTAATAATAAGGATTAAATGGGTTTTCATGGTTAACTACTGGGGAAATAAGCAAAAAAGGTATTAGTTATGAAAAGGATAAACATACTGGCATCAGTTATTTCAATCTGCCTGTTTTTTGTGTCTTTTGCCTCTGCAAAGCTGTTTTATGCTGATTTAATGCAGAAAAAAGATGCTCCTCCAAAAAATGAAACTATGCCTGCTGATTCTTCTTTAAATCCTTCTCCTTCTTCAGTATCAATGGATCATGATATTTATTTTGTGATTGATAATTCAGCGGGCAATAAAAAGAACGAGCCAAAAAATTATCTTAGACAGGCTTTGCGGTTGTTCACATCCCTTCTCGGAGAAAGTGATAAGGTAGGAATTATAAGTTTCAGCGGTTCAGCCGGAATTCTTATGCCTCTTACGCAAAATCTAAAGGATAACCGTGAAAAACTTTTATATGCAGCGGATAAAATATCGCCGGATGGCATGAAGTCAAATTTGGCTGAAGCTATTAAAAAGGGATTTGACGGGATTAAGGCATCACAGAGAAAAAACAGGGCGTTGATTCTTATATCCGGAGCGAAAATGCCATCGGATTTGCAGCAAGACGACAGCGAGGCTCGTAAAGAAATGACAGGTCTTTTTTCTGACATAGCAAATTCAGGGATAAAGATTTATACAATAGCTATTACTGAAACGGCTGATATTGGGCTTTTTGAGGACATGGCAAAGAAAACCGGCGGGTTTTTTTGGAAGGCAAGAAATAATAAGGAAATTCCCATCTTATTATCTTTGGTTTTTGAAAAAATAAAGTCTCCTGATTCGATCTTGTTGGAGGAGGATGGGTTTACAATTGATAAAGATGTTAAGAAGGCTGTTGTGCTTGTTTCAAAAAAACCGGAAACATCCACGTATATTGTTAAACCAACTGGTAAGATGTTTACACCAATGGCGTATGATGAAAATATCCAGTGGTATGAAACCAATATCTTTGATTTGATAGGCATTACAAAGCCATCTGCCGGGAAGTGGGAGTTAAATCTCAGCAAAAAAGATGGGAGCAGGGTTTTTGTGACAACAGATCTCAATTTGAAGACATCCCTTGACAAAGGCTATGCATCCCGAAACGAAAAAATTAAAATTGACGCATGGCTTGAAAGGGATGGGGTAAGATTAACTGATGCGGGGACAATGTTTTTTTCCGAAATTATTGACCCACAGGGCAAAATTACAAGGATTGATCTGACCGATACAGGAGCTGAGGGTGATATCAAAACAGGTGACGGCATATACGCAGGAGAATTTACGGCGGACTTGCCCGGAAAATATTTAGTTAAAATAGCAGCTGAAGGCAATACGTTTAATCGTCAAAAGGTAGTGCAATTAAGTTTTAATGAACAGCAGCAAGTTGAATCAAAAGAAGCGGTTAGTGAAAGTGTTCCAACCCTGCCCATGACTGACAGGGATGTTGTTTCATGGAAGCAGGTGCTTATTAAATTTGGACTCATAAATCTGTATTTGATTATTGCGATTGCAATAATAATCATTGCGAGAAAGATGATTTTTAAAAAGGCAAAGAGGGATTAGGATATGCAAATTACAGTTGATGCCCTTTATTTTCTTCTGATTCTGGAGTTTGTGATTATAGTGGTAATATCCGGACTCTATATATATTCAAAAAACAGGAAACAGGGGGTTTTATACCGTAAAACAACCGAAGAACTCAGGGAGGCGTTGTCTATTATAGAGGAATTGGAAGATAAGATTGAGGACATGCGCGGCGCTGAAATTCAAAAGCCTTCTTCTGCCTTTGCTTTGACGGATGTTTCAGGCGATGGAGCTGGAATAGAGGATATGGATGAAGAATCTCTTAAAGGCAGAATAAGAAAATTGCAGGAAATAATCGATTTCCAAAAAAGTAAGATAGTTGATTTAATGTGTTACAAGGACATATTGGAGACTGCTCAGAAAAAACTGGGCATGATTCATCACAGCAATAGTGAAATTCAGGGCAGGCTTGTTAAACTAATGGGCAGGTCCATAGAAAACAGGGGATTCGCAGAGGCATTGGATCTTTTTGTTAATAATAACAACGAACTCGCATCTTATATAGAGGTGCTAAGAAAGGAAAATGCCTCCCTCGATGAAAAGTTCAGAAGCTGGCAAAGGAACTTGGAAATACTCCTTGAGGCAGTTGCTACAGGCGACCAGTTTGATGAGGATGCCTATGCAGAGGTGTTGAGGGAAAAAGAAGAATTAGTCCTCCGGCTTAAGGCATTTGATGATATGCTGCAGAAAAAAAGCAGGCTTATGGAAGATATGAAGAGGCAGTATGAAGACCTTGAAAAAGAGTATATGATACTATTTAAGCATAATATGCGGACAGAATAGGCTGATGCAAAACTCCTGCAATTTACGCTCACCATAAAACCAGTTTGTTTTTATAACTCTGTCAATCCTGAATACGCGGAATGAAAAGCAAGTATTGCGAAAAACAATGACATCAACCACATGAGCAAGAAATATAACGCCCTTGCAAAGTTTTTGGTTTTAAGATGAAAAAGCAGCCTTGGCGTTAGCGTGACAGTCCCGAATAAGAGCATAAGACCCAACAATATCTGTGTAATTATTCTAATCATAATAAATTAATCGACCAAAGTATGCATAACATTGCTGCATTACACGCATGTTTTGCTAATCGTTTATCTTTTTATTAAGGTCTTCCAAAAGCGCTTCAAGGTTTAACCCCTTTTCCCTGGCCACTCTTTCAATAGTCCAGTAGTAATCGCTCTCCCATCTGTATCCACAGCCGCAAATGCCCAAGTCTAAAAAAAAGTCCGTGAGTTCCGGAAAGTTTTCCACAATGTCTTTAACCATTGTGGATGCTTTTATATCTTCAATTTCTGACATATTAAATGCACCTGATAATGTTCCATTATTATACCCGCTTGCTGATTCTGTGGCAAGACAGCAGGCAATATGAGCAGACAGGGTTGACATATCTATTTGATTTATCTCATATTAATTAGAAGTGTTTATTAACCAAAAAGATGCCATTGCATGTTCAAACGAGTTGCAAGCAAAGCTTTTTCAGGTGTCTTTGCTTACTCATATAGAAGGGTTAAATGCATTTTTCGTGTTAAGCTTTAAATCTATTAGGAGATTATTGCTTGTGGTTTTGCCGCAGGAATCTTCAATAAAAGGATCAAGAGGAAAAAAGAATGGACTTTATTAAAGGGGGCATTGTTGTCATAGGCGCGGGAAAGAAAGGCGAGGGGCTTTTAAAGGTCTTGGTTGAAGAGACTGGCTGCAGTATTATTGGCGTGTACGATATGAATCCTGACGCGCCAGGCCTTGATATAGCCAGAAAGTTCAATATACCTGTCACTAATGATTACAAAGAACTGTTGGCAAAAAATCCTGATGTAATAATCAACTTGAGCGGGGATGATATTTTAGCGTATGAGGTAAGAAAACTTAAAAGTCCAAATTCCGAAGTGCTGGATATAAAGTGCGCGAAACTGATACAGGACTTGCTCGAAAAGCGCCATAGGGCAGAAGCTGATGTAAGAAATGTCCTCAATGCCACAAGGGATTTATACCGCATAGGCGTTGCGCTCACGTCAGCGGATCAATTGGAAGAAGGACTCGAAAATCTCCTGATTGTGGCGCTTCGCACGCTGAACGCTCCAGCAGGGAGCATAGCCCTTTATGATGAAACTGATGAAACTCTCAGATTAAAGACAACTCATGGATTTTCAGATAAGCTTTCAGGAACTGTCCAGTGGAAGAGAAGGTCTGGCGGAATAACCGACCACATCCTCGGCAAAAAGATACCAACGATAATTTCTGATATTCAGGAACATGAGTTTGCGGAAAACGAGATCATTTCAGGTGAAGGCATCAGCAGCCTCGTTGCTGTTCCTCTATTTTCGATAGCCCGGACCATCGGCATTTTATATATAGACGATTTTAAGCCGAGGGAATGGACTAAAAGGGAGATAGAGTTTATAACATTGCTCGGGATACAGGCATCATATGCCATAGAGAAATTCAGATTTATTGATACTATTTCAGAGACCAAGACATATCTCAAAAACGTGCTTAATAATTCGGCTGATATTATCATAACCGCTGATACCGAAGGAAGGATAGTCGAATTCAACAGCGGGGCTGCAAGGCTGCTTGGATATGACAAGGAAGAAATGATAGGCAAAAAGGCGGAGTATCTCTGGCTAAGCAGGGATGAACGAAAAGATGTAATAGAAATGCTCGAAAAACAGGGATATGTATCAAATTATGAAACGAAATTTGTGACAAAAGACGCGGGCATATTGGAGGTAAGCCTTACCCTGTCGTATATAAAAAACGATGAGGGCAAGATATTGGGAACAGTCGGAATCAGCAAGGACATAACCGAGAAAAAGAGACTCGAAAGGGCTGTTGAGGAAAGGAATATTGAACTTCAGGAATTGAATAACCACTTAGAAGATAAGGTCTTAGAAAGAACTGCTGCGCTCGAAAAACTGAATAAGGACCTCGAAACATCTAATAAATTAAAAAGCCAGTTTATAGCCACTATGAGCCATGAACTAAGGACGCCGCTTAATTCGATACTCGGATTTTCAGAACTGCTTATGGATGAGGTCTTTGGTTCGCTTACCGAAAAACAGAAAAAATACACGAGCAATATATATAATTCCGGAAGCCACCTGCTCCAGCTTATTAACAATATCCTCGATATAGCAAAAATAGAATCCGGCAAGATGGAGCTTCACTATGAAAATTTCTCGATATACCAGTCTATCTCAGAAGTTGAAACAGTAATCAAATCAATAATGAACAAAAAGAAGCAGAGTTTAATACTTAAACTGAGCGAAAATATACCATTTATCAGAGCTGACAGGATAAAGGTTAAGCAGATACTCCACAATCTCTTGTCAAATGCGGTGAAATTCACGCCTGACGGAGGAGAAATCGTTCTTGAGGCAGAGATTATGTCGGGAAGGGATGAAGCGTTATTTCTTAGGAATTCGAAGATAAACATGACAAAGGGAAACTGCTTAAGGATTTCTGTTGTTGATACGGGCATAGGCATAAAAAAGGAGGATCAGGAAAGGATATTCTCTGAATTTGAACAGGTTGAAAGCGGATTTGCGAGAAGGTATGAGGGAACAGGTCTTGGTCTTGCGCTCACAAAAAAGCTCGTTGAACTTCACGGCGGTGAAATAAATCTTGAAAGCGCAGAGGGCAAGGGAAGCAGATTTAATGTGATACTGCCTCTTTTTGACCTTATGATTCCTAAGAAAATGGCAGACGAGATTATCGAGGAGCAAAGCGAAGAGATCTCATACGAAGGCGCTATTGTAAAAAAGAGGAGAGGGGATTCTCCCCTTATACTTGTAGTGGAAGACGACCGCTCAACGTCCGAGCTTTTGACTATTTATCTTGTAAAGGCAGGTTACAGGGTCGCGCACGCGTATAATGGAGAGGATGCCATGAACAGGATAAAAGAGTTGAAACCTTTTGCCGTGATACTCGATGTTATGCTGCCGGGCAAGGACGGATGGGAGGTCTTGCAGGAGGTAAAATTAGATCAGGAATTAAAGGACATCCCGATAATCATATCTTCAGTAATTGACAACAGGGATTTGGGATTTACTCTTGGCGCAGCCGATTACCTTCTGAAGCCTATAGACAAGATGACATTGCTTAAAAAGCTTGATGAACTCAGCTTTTCATCTAAAAAAGGCAGGATGCCTATAAACATATTGTGCATTGATGACAATAAGGAAGTTCTTGAACTGCTTTCAACTGTTTTACAAGCAAACGGCTATAATGTAATAACCGCTTCATCGGGTAAAAAAGGGATAGAGAGCGCCAATATATATATGCCTGATCTTATAATCCTTGACCTTATGATGCCGGATGTTGACGGATTTGAAGTGGTTCAGAAAATAAAGAGCAAATCCGCCACTAAGGATATACCCATTCTTGTGTTGACTGCCAAAGACATCACAATGGAAGACAGACTGAGACTCGCTGGGAAGATAGAAAAGTATATACAGAAAAGCCATTTTACCAAAGAGGATCTTCTCATGCATATAAGAGATCTTGAGATTACCTACCCGGCAAGGGCTGGCCTGCTGGACGAGGTGAGCGGACTGTTCGACCACTGCTATTTTCATATCAGACTTGCGCAGGAAGTGAGTCGGTCAGGCAGATATAAAAATACCTTAACCGTAGTTATGGTCGATATAGATAATTTTACTGAATATATAAAATCTCATGGAATCCACAGGGCTAATATCTGCATTAAGAAAATAGCCGATTTTCTAAGAAAATCTCTGCGAGGCTCTGATACGGTTGTGAGATATGGCATCGATGAGTTCGCGCTTATCCTTCCGAATACACTGAAAGAATCCGCTCACTTAGTTGCGAGGAGAACTATTTCATTCATTGACGGGTATCCCTTTTATGGAGAAGAGGTTATGCCAAAGGGAAAACTTACGGCGAGCGCTTCAATAATTAATTATCCCAAGGATGTATCCACGCCTGAGGAGCTTATATTTAAATCCCGCCAGTCTTTAAGAAAGGCAAAACTGGCAGGTGGAGGTAGAGTAGAAGTATATGAAAAAGAAACATAAAATACTTATTGTTGAGGACAACCCTGCTAACATGGAGCTGTTTCTCGATATACTTAATATCGGAGAATATGATTGCGTGTGCACAACGAGGGGTGAAGATGCGCTGGACATGGCAAAGGCAGAGAAGCCGGACCTTCTTCTTCTTGATATCCAGTTGCCGGGTATAGACGGGCTTGCTGTCAGGGATATGCTGAGGTCATCGGATGAAACAAGGCATATAAAAATTATAGCCCTTACAGCCTATGCCATGAAGGGCGATAAAGAGATGTTTATAGAAAAGGGATTTGACGGCTATATCCCGAAGCCCATAAGGATTAAGGAGTTTTTGGAGAGTATAAAGAATTATCTGCAGGAGAGTTAGGACAGGCGGCTTGCGTGACTATCCCGGTAGATGATTCCATGAGACTTCAATAAACCC
This sequence comes from Nitrospirota bacterium, assembly GCA_037444915.1. Classification (GTDB taxonomy): domain Bacteria; phylum Nitrospirota; class Thermodesulfovibrionia; order Thermodesulfovibrionales; family Dissulfurispiraceae; genus JBBILM01. The sequence goes on from JBBILM010000015.1 coordinate 8,541, forward strand.
GAAAAATTCAATTACGTCTTGTTTCAATTCAAATGGGTTGAAGGTATCTATCTATGCTTGCTATATTACACATCAATTGAAATTCATTGCAGCATTTCCAATGCCTTTTGATATATACCGTATTCATCAATTCCGTATTTTTTTCTGAGGATGTTTTGCGAGCCGTGTTCAACAAACTCATCATCTATTCCTATTCTGCTTACTAACACATCCGTAATTCTGTTCTTGTTGATGCATTCCAGTATAGCCGAGCCAAACCCGCCTGCTAGGAGATTTTCCTCAACCGTGACAACCTTTTTTATCTTATTTGCCATTGTTAATATTGTATTTTCATCAAGAGGCTTGATGAATCTGGCATTTATTACAGATGCCATTATCCCTTTTTCATGAAGCATGGCCGAGGCCTGCAATGAATAGTGCACAGAATTTCCTGCGGCAACTATAAGAATATCTCTGCCACTGGTTAAAATCTCTGCTTTGCCCATTTCTAAGTGTTGAATGCCAGTAGTTGACCTCGTGCATATTTTACCCCTCGAATAACGTATTGCTGAAGGGCCGTTATGCCTGAACGAAAATTCAAGCATTGCCCTTAATTCATCGCCATCCTTTGGCGACATTACTAATAGATTTGGTATATGCCTCAAATATGATATATCAAATAACCCCTGGTGTGTTGCGCCGTCATCACCGACTATTCCTGCCCTGTCAATGGCAAATACAACAGGCAGGTTTTGAAGGCATACATCATGTACTATTTCATCATATGCCCTTTGCAGAAATGTGGAATAGATAGCAACTACAGGCCTGAGCCCCTGGCTCGCCAGACCTGCGGCAAAAGTAACAGCATGTGGTTCAGCTATGCCCACATCGTAAAATCTGTCCGGTAATCTCTCCGCGAATTCTGAGAGACCGGTTCCTTCGGTCATGGCAGCAGTGATGGCAACAACCCTGCAATCAGTTTCGGCAATCCTGACAATAGTATCTCCAAACACATCACTGTAAGTTAGTAACGAGTGGCTGCTGTCGGGTTGAGGGTCTTTTAAATCATTTTCTTTTGACTTCTGATTAGTTGATGTTGAGCCGTTACTGTTTTTTTGAATGCCTGTTTCAGCCTCAAATGGCCCAACCCCGTGATAAATGCAGGGGTCTTCTTCTGAAAACTTATACCCCTTGCCTTTTTTTGTTACAACATGCATAAGCGTTGGCTCATTCGAGTCTTTAAGGTTTTTAATTGTTTCAATCAGAAGCGGGATATCATGGCCGTCCAGCGGCCCTATATAGTTGAATCCGAGGTCTTCAAAAAGCCCTCCCGGCAAAAAGAATCCCTTCAGGCTTCCCTCTGCCTTCTGAGCTATCTTTGCTACTGACTCACCGATCTTTGGTATTCCTTCAAGTATAGCCTTTGTCTCTTTTCTGAACTTTTGATAAAATGAGCCTGTAAGGATTCTGCTCAGATAATTTGACAATGCCCCTACATTTGCTGATATGGACATTTCATTGTCATTAAGTATTACTATAAGATTTTTTTTCAGATGACCAGCATGGTTAAGTCCTTCGAACGCCAGTCCTGAAGTTAAAGCTCCGTCGCCGATAACGGCTACAACCTTTCCGATTATTCGTTTATCATCCCGCTTCTTGCTGTCAGCGATTTTGCACTTTTTAAGGATGTCTCCTGCTTCAAGTATTCCCAGCGCCGCTGAAATGGATGTCGAAGAATGGCCTGTGCCAAAGGCGTCATGTTCGCTTTCAGAGATTTTCGGGAAACCTGATATGCCTCCGTGCTTGCGAAGTGTGTGAAATTTGTCGAATCTCCCTGTAATGAGTTTATGCGAATAGGATTGATGCCCGACATCCCAGACAATCTTGTCGCAGGGGGAGTTCAGCGTATAGTGCAGGGCAATGGTCAACTCAACAACGCCCAGATTGGAGGCAAGATGTCCGCCATTGATGGAGACGCGTTCTATAATTATATTGCGCAGCTCTTCGGCAAGGACATTGAGTTCCTCTGTTTTTAGAGATTTTAAGTCATTGGGAGATTTTATCTTTTCTATAAGCATTATATTTTTTTGAAGTATTATGCAGTGTGCGACCCGATTTCAGCAAGATTGACAGGGTTATATTCGGGGCGGATTAACTTTTCCTGTCAATCAAATATCTTGCAATAGCCCTCAAAGGCTCTGCCTGTTCATCAAATATATCCAGCGCGCCGATTGAACTATTAATTAATTCCTTTGCCTTTTCTTTGGACTTGTCAAGGCCATACAGCCGGGGATATGTCATCTTATTTTTTTTCTCGTCAGAACCTTTGGGCTTTCCTATTACCTCTGTCTCGCCTTCTATATCAAGTATATCATCGACTATTTGAAAAGCAAGACCTATATCCTCCCCGTATTTTGCGAGCCCTGATAATTTGTCCTCCGAGCAGTCAGCGAGTATGCCGCCCATCCTGACGGAAACAGCTATAAGAGCGGCTGTTTTGTGCATGTGAATAAATGAAAGTGTTTCCGCATCAGGCTCTGAGTTCTCGGATAAAAGGTCTTGAGCCTGGCCTCCTACCATTCCCCGGATACCAGAGGCAAAGGCAACCTCATGAATAACCCTCATGATTGAGGACAGAGAAAAAGATGATTCACTTTTTGATGTTGCGAGCGGATTTGCGAGAATGTAGAATGCCTCTGTAAGCAGACCATCTCCAGCAAGTATTGCCATGCCTTCCCCAAAGACCTTGTGGTTGGTAGGCTTACCCCGCCGTAAATCATCGTTATCCATAGCAGGCAGGTCGTCGTGTATTAAGGAGTATGTGTGAATTAGTTCAAGCGCAGACGCATAAGGAATTATACCTTCCCCCTGTTTGCCGCACGCCTCGTAAGCTGCGATGCACAAAACAGGTCTTATCCTTTTTCCACCTGCTGAAAGGGAATATACTATAGAGTCATGGAGTGTCCCTGGGGTGTTCGGCGTGGAAAAATAAGACTCGATATACAGATCAACCAGTTTTTTTTTGTCTTTAAGGTAAGCCTTAATGTCCATTAGGCGGTCACCTTCTTGCCAGTCCTTTTGATCTCATCGGCAAGTATGCCCCCGTTATAAAAGTCCTCAGGCCTGAAAGGCATAGGCTCAATTCTGTTATCTATATTTCTTCGAAGAGGGACTATCTTTCGTCTGTCGTCAAACCAGTCTCCGCTAAAGGCATCAGAAATTAAGGCAATATCTATATCGCTTTCTTCTCTTGGATTGCCTTTTACATGAGAACCGAAAAGTATGGCTTCCTGCACATGAATATCATGCATCTCCAACTCTTCAATGTATTTCTTTATTATTTCAATTACAGAACTTGTTGCAATAGCCATGCCCTTATTCCCTCGATTTTCTTAAGGTTTGTTTCAGTAAACTCTTTGGTGCATTTTCTGTAAAATGAGAATTTTTCGTCAGGATAACGCGCCCTAATATTAAAATCCGTGATTATTTCCAGTAACTCCATCTGTTCAGCGGATAACGCCAGGTTCGATTTTTCCGCAAGATAGACGAGTCGGTGGGTAAACGGCGGCTGCTCATCAAACTTCAGAACCAAAAAAGCCTTAAGAAGTTTTTCTATAGTTAAATGACCAAAGAACAATGAATAAGAGTAATCGCCTTTTTCGAAAAGATGTCCGGCTGCTGTCCAGTCGTGCCCGGCTGATTTGAGCCAGTAGTTTATTTTTTCCTGTTTGATCATGCGCTGTCTACACGGACAACAGTCAATTTATGCCAGACGCAAAGGAGGGGTCACTCCCACTCAATTGTTCCCGGAGGCTTTGATGTTATATCGTAAACGACCCTGTTAACGCCTTTGACTTCATTGATTATCCTGTTAGATATCCTGCCGAGAACTTCGTAGGGAATCTTTGCCCAATCCGCTGTCATGCCGTCAAGGCTTGTTACAGCTCTTATTGCAACAACATTTTCATAAGTCCTTTCATCGCCCATGACACCGACGCTCTTTATCGGCAATATAACAGCGAATGCCTGCCATATTGCCCTGTAAAGTCCGGCAGCCTTAATCTCTTCGAGCACAATTGCGTCTGCTTCTTTTAATATTTCTGTTTTTTCTGCGGAAACTTCGCCTATACATCTTATAGCAAGGCCCGGGCCTGGAAACGGGTGTCTCCAGCAAATTTCCTCGGGTAAACCGAGTTCGTGTCCAAGGACTCTTACCTCGTCTTTGAACAATTCCCTTAAAGGCTCAACCAGCTTCAACTGCATAACATCCGGAAGCCCGCCTACATTATGATGACTTTTTATGACAGCAGAAGGGCCTTTAAAAGATACGCTTTCTATGACATCCGGGTAAAGGGTGCCCTGAGCGAGGAAATCCGCATCCGTTATTTTCTTTGCCTCTTCCTCAAAGACAGATATGAATTCATTTCCTATGATTTTCCTTTTTTTCTCCGGTTCGGCGACGCCTTTGAGTTTGTCAAGAAATCTCTTTTTCGCGTCAACAAACACAAGTTTTATATGGAAATGATCCTGAAATGTCCTCTTAACCTTTTCTGCCTCGCCTTTTCTCAAAAGTCCGTTATCAACAAAAATACAGGTAAGATTATCGCCGATAGCCTTATGAATAAGCAGCGCAACAACGGACGAATCGACCCCGCCGCTTAAAGCGCAAATCACTTTTTTATCCCCTACTTTCTCACGCGTATCAGCAACCGACCATTCTATAAATGAAGCCATCTCCCACTCAGGTTTGCATCCGCAAATGTTATAGACATAATTCTGGAGTATCCTTACGCCTTCATCTGTGTGAACAACCTCGGGATGAAACTGCAAAGCATAGAATTTCTTTTTCCTGTTTGCCATTGCGGCTATGGGAGAGTTGCCTGTATGCCCTATAACAGAAAAGCCATCAGGCAATCTTTCTATTCTGTCGCCATGGCTCATCCAAACCTGTGTTTTATGTGTAACACCCCACAGGAGGTCAGCGCTATCATCTATGCTCAGTTCAGCTTTTCCGTACTCCCTTTTTGCGGCCTTGGCAACTTCTCCGCCAAGATGATGGGACATAAGCTGCATACCATAACAAATCCCAAGAACAGGAATGCCCAGATCGAATACGCGCTCATCAGGAAAAGGCGCGCCGCTGTCGTATACGCTTGAAGGCCCGCCGGAAAGAATTATCCCTTTTGGGTTAAAAGATTTTATCTTTTCAATGGACGCGTTAAAAGGAAAGATTTCTGAATATACCTTGCTCTCCCTGACCCTTCTTGCTATAAGCTGAGTATATTGGGAGCCGAAATCGAGAACTAATATTTTATCTTCAAATGTCATATGCGCTTTAAATTTTAATTATTGCTCTATCCTGTAATTCGGAGCCTCTTTTGTTATTATTACATCGTGGACATGGCTTTCCCTTAATCCGGCATTTGTAATCTGTATAAACCTGGCATTTTTTCTTAAGTCTTCGAGATTGCCGCATCCGCAATATCCCATGCCTGATCTCAGTCCACCCACAAGTTGATGGATGCTTTGCGAAATAGGGCCTTTATAAGGCACCCTTCCTTCAACGCCCTCAGGAACCAGTTTTTCCTTTTCAACGCCTTCCTGCGCGTATCTGTCTTTAGCTCCCTGCTCCATTGCTCCGAGAGAACCCATGCCTCTATACACCTTGTAGCTTCTGCCCTGATACAGGATTATCTCACCCGGAGATTCAGCAGTGCCGGCAAAAAGGCTTCCGATCATAACGCAATAAGCTCCTGCTGCAAGAGCCTTTGTTATATCCCCGGAATACTTAATGCCGCCATCAGCAATCAGCGGTATGTTCATTTTTGAAGTTAGCGCATAACAATTTTGAATTGCCGTCAGTTGAGGGACCCCGGCGCCAGCAACTATCCTTGTAGTGCATATGGATCCCGGCCCGATTCCAATCTTTATCGCGTCAGCGCCTGCTGAGATAAGGTCTTTTGCTCCATCAGCCGTTGCCACATTCCCGGCCATAACATCTATGTCAAAGTTCTTTTTTATTTCTTTTAACGTATTAATAACCGCCTTTGAATGTCCGTGAGCAGTATCAATTGCAATAATATCAGCCCCTGCTTTAACAAGAAGTTCTGTCCTTAGCAATGCCTCCTCTCCAACGCCAACCGCAGCGCCTACCCTTAGCCTGCCCAGCATGTCTTTGCAGGCATGGGGATACTTCTTTCTTTTTTCAATATCTTTTATGGTAATGAGGCCTTTTAAGTTGAAGTCGTCATCTACTATGGGAAGCTTTTCTATTTTATATTCATGCAATAATTTTTTTGCCTTGTCAAGGTTAGTTCCCACCGGAGCAGTTATCAATTTCTCCTTTGTCATGACATCGGACACTTTCTTTTTAATGTTGGTTTCGAATCTCAGGTCCCTGTTCGTGAGTATCCCTACGAGTTTTCCTTTCAATGTGACAGGAACGCCAGATATTTTATATCTTTCCATCAATACCAGGGCATCGGAGATAAGCGCATCTGGCGCTGTGGTTATAGGGTCGACTATCATGCCGCTTTCGGATTTTTTTACCTTGTCAACTTCAAGCGCCTGTTTCTGGGGAGTCATGGCCCTGTGAACAATTCCCAATCCGCCTTCCCGCGCCATGGCTATCGCAAGGTTTGCCTCTGTGACAGTATCCATAGCCGCGCTTATAACAGGTATGTTCAATGTTATATTTCTTGTGAGCTTGGCGCTTACATCCACATCCTTGGGAAGCACATCAGATTTCGAAGGCAACAGCAAAACATCATCAAATGTAAAACCTATGGGCAGCTTATTTTCGAGCATTGCTTTACTCCTGTTGAATTTTAACTAAAATTATAACATTTATTTTTGGTTCTTCACCAATATTTTTTGAAAAAAAGCCTTTTTGCCGTTAACTGCAAAGAAGAAATCCGCTTTTCAGACTGTTCGGGGCTAATGAGTTACGAAATAAGTTCCTTGTTGATCTTGATGGTTATTTTTTGCTTTGCGTTATCAACATAAGACTTTACTACTGAATCCATTCTGTTCTGCAGGATGGCCTGCTTTAACTGAGAAATGAGTTTTTCGTCTCCTGACATCCCCTTTAACTCTGTATCTGACAGATCTATCGAAGATCCGATAAGTCTTCTCATTTTTAACGCCAACAACTGCTGTCTCATAGAGGTTTCGAACATCTCCGGAGTCAATCTGTTCAGATCAAGAACCCTTAAATAAACATCCTTTTTGAAAACGCCATCCCTTATAAATGCCGGGTCGTTAATAACCGCTTCCTGAAGTTCCTTATCCGTAACTGTTAAGCCCATCTCTTTTGCGGATATCAAAAGAACCTTTTCATCCACGAGGTTATTCAGCACAGTCTCTTTTAAATTCAGATTTTTTTCCATTTCTTCGTCAAACTTGTCTCTATACATTTCCCTGTATCTCTGTCTCGCTGTCTCATGCGCCCTCCAGTAGTCCTCGATCGTAATCTTCTCATCGCCTATCTCAGCGACGCTTACCTCGGTGGGCTTATCAAGGGGACCAACGCCCCAGAATATAAATGTCAATATTACAATAAAAAACAGTACATAAAAATATTTCGCGTGTCTGCGCATTGTTTTTAGCATTTAGAATGCCTCCTTATTTTATCCTTCCGGATTTATATTAATATTAAATGATTTATCAGGCACAATACTGGCTATGGCATGTTTGTAAATTAGCTGCTGATTTGCCTCCTTAAGAACAACAACGAAATTGTCGAATCCCTTAACCACACCCCTGAGTTTTACGCCGTTTGTAAGATAAATTACAACGGGCACATTATCCTTCCGCAACTGATTTAAGAAAACATCCTGAAGATTATGTCTGTTGCCTGCTGTCATAACCCCTCCGCGTATGGTTTAAAATGCATAGGCGCGTTTCCTTCTCAAACATGCGTATATTGTGTTATATTATTGCATGTCTGACAGCACATTTTCCACAAAAAACATACCTTTTATGACCATTGAAGATCTGCCGAAGGTGCCTCTTGTTTTAAACGGCATATCAACAAGGTTCATTCAGGAAAATAAAATAATTCCCATTGAATTCAGGAATAATTTGTTAAAGGTCGTAATGCTCAATCCTGATGACAGGGAGGCAATCGATGCGCTCGGCATAGCATTGTCATCCGAAATAACAGTCTACACTGCCGATAGTCACGCGATCGAGGAATATATAAGCCGCTTCTACGGCCAGGAATCCCAGAATGTGAGCAAAATGATAGAGGATATGGGTGAAAAGGGCCTTGAATTTATAAGGGAAGAAGAAGAGGATGTCGGCCATCTCAAGGACATGGCATCGGAAGCCCCGATAATAAGGCTCGTCAACATGCTTATAACAAGGGCGGTTGAGAGCCGGGCGAGCGATATACATATAGAGCCGTTTGAAGATGAACTTAAGGTCAGATACCGCATTGACGGTGTTTTGCACGATGTTGAGTCCATACCGAAAAACCTTCAGGCAGCAATTGTTTCAAGGATTAAGATCATGGCAAAGCTTAACATAGCTGAAAGAAGGCTTCCGCAGGATGGCAGGATAAAACTTAAGATCAACGACAGGGAGATAGACCTCAGGGTATCCTCGATCCCCATATTGTACGGTGAAAGTGTGGTAATGAGGATACTCAGGAAGGAAGGCATTGTTATTAACCTTTCCGAGCTGGGGTTCCCTTCAAAAACCCTTTCTGATTTTGAGAACCTGATAAAAAAGCCGAATGGAATAATTCTTGTCACAGGCCCTACAGGAAGCGGAAAAACCACCACCCTTTACGGCGCTCTGGACAAGATAAACTCCCCGGACAAAAAAATAATTACGGTTGAAGACCCGGTTGAGTACAGGCTCAAAGGCGTGAATCAAATACAGGTAAAACCCCAGATAGGGTTGAATTTCGCGACCACACTCAGACACATTGTAAGGCAGGACCCTGATATTATCATGATCGGCGAGGTTAGGGATTTGGAGACTGCCGAGATCGCCATACAATCAGCCCTTACAGGACATCTTGTGTTTTCCACGCTGCATACCAATGACGCGCCGAGCGCGATAACAAGGCTTTTGGACATGGGGGTTCAGAATTTTCTTTTATCCTCAACAATAAGGGGAATACTTGCGCAGAGGCTTGTAAGGGTTATATGTCCATTATGCAAATCTACGGATGGGTCTGTAATTGATAGAGAGGAGCTTCGCATCCTCGGCATTAAGGGGGAATACCCTTTATATACGGGAAAAGGCTGCGAGCAGTGCGCGTTTACCGGTTTTTATGGAAGAATGGGTATTTATGAACTTCTTGTTGTGACCGATGACATCAGAAGGCTGATCTTAAATAATGCTGATTCAAACCAGATAAGGGAAGTCGCGAGGCAACAGGGCATGAGGACTCTGCTTGAAGACGGCGCTGAAAAGGTACTGCAGGGCTTTACGACTATGAGCGAGGTTCTAAGGGTGACGCAGGAGGCATAAATGCCTATATTTTCGTATAGGGCGACTACAAGGGACGGCAATCTTGTCGAAGGGGTTATAGATGCCGCTGATGAAGCCGCTGCCATACAGAGGCTCAAAACAACAGGCGTTATTCCTTTAAAAATAGTTCTGCCCGGCGAAGGTTTAGGCAAAAAGCTTTCTTTAAGGCCCCCGAAATTCGACCTGCTGACATTTTCAACAGAACTTTCCGTGCTTTTAACCGCAGGCCTTCCCCTTGACAGGGGGCTCAATATTCTGTCAGAGATATCAGAAAGCAAAGAGATGAAGAATGTTGTTCAGGCAATACTGAAATCTATCAGGGAGGGAAGCTCTTTTTCCGATTCATTACAGAAACACCCTAAAATATTTCCAAAACTTTATATAAACATGGTCAGGGCAGGTGAGGCCGGCGGAGTGCTGGATGTGGTTCTTGAGAAACTGAATGAATTCCTTGAATCAATAAAAGAACTGAAAGACCACGTATTTTCTGCCATGATATATCCTGTGATTTTGATTATCACGGGAGGCCTCTCAATTATCGTACTTCTGACCTATGTGCTGCCCAAGTTTACGACAATATTCGGGGAACTCGGTACATCACTGCCCCTTTCTACCCAAATCCTTCTGACATTCAGCGGCGCGCTTAAATCATACTGGTGGATTTTTTTATTGGCAGCAGCGGCAGGCGTGCTTATCTTTAAAACATATGTAAAATCAGACACAGGCAAATACAAATGGGATGCCTTTAAGCTCAGGATGATGGGAGATGTGATAAGGAAGCTTGAGACGGCCCGTTTTTGCAGGACATTGGGCACGCTGCTTAAAAGCGGTGTCCCTTTGCTTCAGGCATTAAACAACGCAAAAGAAGTCCTGAGCAACCGCGTTATCGCTTCCGCAATAGACACTGTTGCGAAAGGGGCAAAAGAGGGTAAGGGAATAACCATACCTCTTGCCAATGCCAATGTTTTCCCGCCTCTCGCCTTATCCATGATTAAAGTCGGAGAAGAGACAGGACAACTGGAAAACATGCTTATGAAGGTAGCGGCGACTTATGAAAAGAGCCTGAGAGTAGCAATCAAGAGATTCGTCAGCTTTATCGAGCCTGCAATGATACTCGGCATGGGCATAATTATAGGGTTTATAGTCCTTTCCATGCTAATGGCGATATTCAGCATAACAGAAATTCCATTTTAATCCTTAAAACGCCAATGACTCTTAAGATAGAAGGCATAGAAACTTTGTCATTCAATAAAAAACAAAACGGCTTTACACTTCTTGAGTTGATAATTGTGATGTTTATTTCCGCCTTGATTCTCGGCATATCAGTGGTATTTTTTGCGAACGCAATGCCCGCTGAAAAGTTTAATGCAACTGTGAGGGAGCTTTCATCTGCCATAAAATATTCCCGGGCAAAGGCGAGGGCTACCGGCGAAAGACAGGTTATTACAATTGACCTTGACGCTAAGGTTTACACGATGGAAGGAGGCAGAAGAAAGGTTATACCGCCTGACATAAATGTGAAAATAATAAATGCATTGTCAGAAGACTTGGAAAACGGCGCATTTGAATTGGTTTTTCATCCTACAGGGGCAATGGAGGGCGGGACTATTGAACTGTCCACTAAAAATAGAAAGGCTAATATATCTATTGATCCAATAGTCGGCGCAATGGTAATTAAACAATGATAAACCGCCGAAAGTTTTTAACCCAAATAAAGCAATTACGTCATAAAATTATAGCGGCATGGGCAGATAAATGGTTTTATCCCGCCACATTATTGAGGCTCGTAAATAAAACATATCAAATAAAAAAATACAGGGCTGATTCATTGGATTGTTTCTATAAATTGCGAATTATAAAGCCTTCTATCTGTTCATGCCGCTATATAACTGCATTTTTGGCGTTAATATGAGGAGCGCAAGATACATGAAATATATGAATAAACGCAGGGTGACCGCATTAGAAAATAGCTCAGGCTTTACATTGCTCGAGATACTCGTTGCCGTTTCAGTGCTCGGCATAGCAGTAGTGGTGGTATTTCAGCTTTTTTCAGCCAATTTAAATGCGATAGCCGCGTCAGAAGATTATGTTTCTGCCACAATCATGGCAAATGCCAAGATGAGGGAAATATTGGATGAAGATAAACTTGAGGAGGGCCAGTGGAGCGAAACAACTGCCGATAATTACAGAATCGAGGCATCAGCCTATAAGGTTTTTGAAGACAGAACAGAAAATCTTCATGTTGAACTGCTTGAAATATCACTCACATTACACTGGACAAAAGGCGCAAAAGAGCGTCAACTGACCCTTACAACTCTTAAGACAGTTGATAAAAGGCTTTGATATGAATAATAAAGGTTTTACCCTGCTTGAATTGATAATATCCATTACTCTTCTCGGCCTTATTGTGCTTATTACCGCTGGCACAATAAGGCTTGGTTACGGCTCTGTAAACAGGGGGGAGACAAAAATGGAAACCCTCGAAAGAATCAGGACATCCATGGATATTATAGAATCGCAGATTCAGTCCCAGTTGCCTGTGACTTATAATGAGGATGGCGTGAAAAAATATCTGTTCAAGGGAGACAGTAAATCATTGGAGTTTGCCACAAACTACTCCATATGGCATGGGCTCGCTGGTTATGTGTCGGTCGCATACTCTGTTGATTACGATAAGGGAAAGCAGGTTTTATCTGCATCAGAAACCATAATCGGAACAGAGGATAAGCGGGAGACAAGGCTGCTCGATAATTTTGATGATATATCCTTTGAATATTACTATAAAGACCCCACTGATGAGATTGGCAACTGGATACGGGAATGGCCGGATGACGAAAAAATGCCGGATAAACTCAAGATTAATTTCACCAGGGGCGCTCAGACATTTTCGATTATTGTGCAGATGAGGGCAAAAAAATTTCATGGAACAGTATAAATTTCATAATAAGTTCAAAGATGTTTCCGGATATATCTCATCGCGGGATGGAATCGCCCTTATGATGGTGCTGTGGATATTAACCATACTTATGGTCATCGCCTTTTCTTTTTCCTATTCGTCCCGGACTGAGACATATTCAACCCTGTCGTTCAAGGACGGCGCTGTCGAAAAATTTATCGCAGAGGCTGGCATAGAAAGGGGGATAGCAGAGATTTTTTACAGGAGGCAGAACAAGGATATTGAAGAAAGCGATGTGTGGAAAATTGATAATACGCCTTATAGCGGCAGCATAAAAGGCGGGAATTATACGGTAATGATTATGGATGAAACAGGGAAAATAGACATAAATGCAGTGGACGGAATCAGACTTACTCATGTAATATTAAAAAATCTGCTGATGAATTCTGGAGTCAAAGAAGAGGATGCTGATACAATTATTGATTCAATATTAGACTGGCGGGACCCGGATGATTTATACAGGCTGCATGGCGCTGAGAGTGATTATTATATGTCGCTGCCTGTTCCATATAAGGCAAAAAATGCTGACTTTGATACAGTTGAGGAACTGATACTGGTCAAGGGAATGACACGGGAAATACTTTACGGAAACAGCGAAAAAAAAGGCATTATAGATTTTCTGACAGTGAATACCCCTTTTAGCGCTAAGAAGCTGAGACCAAAAAATTATGTTATAAATGTAAAGGCTGCTCCGAGAGAGGTTATAGCTGCTATACCGGGGATTACGGGTATGATGGCTGATGAAATAATAAGACTCAGAAAGTCAGCAGAATTAAAGAATATATCTGATATATATGGTATAATTGGAGCTCCGATGAAACTTGTGGGCATATCCGAGAGCAAGACCTACAGCATTGAATCCATAGGAAGCACAGGGAAAAAAAATGGTGGCTACGGAATACGGGCAACTATTAATATAGGAGATGATAATAAAATTACAAGGGTTTATTACAAGAGCCCGGCGGGTATAAGACAATGGCAGGAGCAATAGCCTTTAAAAAAATATCATCTTTTACAGCTCTTTCAGCATCAAGGCTGAAGGCTGTCTGGAAGCCTTTATGGAGAGTCCTGACATTCAGTCCTGCTGACGAAAGGATATTGCCTGCAAAGAACCTTACCTTGAGCATTGACAAAGGAGCGGTTTTTGCGGCATATGGAACGAGATTCCTGTCCCACCTCATGGTGCGATCCTTCAGAACATATTCTTTTCAGGAAGATCAGTATCCTCAGCCGGATGTGTTCGCATCTACATCTGTTATGGCGATTAAGGAGATGGGGATCAAGGGAAAAGACATAACATTAAGCATACCCAAGTCATGGGTTGTTTTTAAGACCGCTGAATTCCCTGTAGCTGTGAAGGAAAACCTTTCGAATGTTGTTTCGTATGAACTGGACAGGCTCACGCCATTCGGACCGGAAGATGCGTTTTATGACTTCAGAATCGTCAGGGAAGACGCTGAAAGGATTGTCATAATGGTCGTTGCAGTAAGGGCGGATATGATAAAACCCTATCTGGATGCCTTGAAAGAAGTTGGAGTAAGCGTGAGCAGGATATCCGTCAATATTTTAAATGCAGGCGCCCTCTGCTGTTACGCTAACAGGGGAACCGGCTCTTTTTTTGTGGAAATAAGCGCTGGCGGATACGAGGGGGTGCTCTTTAATGGTCCGGCAGCAACTTCATTCTCAGGCAATTTTGTCTCTGATGATGATAAGTCAAAGGCTGATGCCATTATGCGGGAGGTTATGCCTGCTGCTGAGGAGCTTAAGAAAAAAGGGAGGCAGCCCCAAATAATGCTGCATATGAAAGACAGCAACCCTTCTTTAAAAGAGATATTAAAGGTTAACATGCCGGTAAAATTTATTGACGAGACAGATATCCGCTTAAATTTTTCGGGAAATAGAAAAGAGATGCCTTACAGCGCTGTGGGAGGCGTCCTGACTTCATTAAGAAGGGCATTTAAGGGATTCAACCTTTTGACAAAGGGCGTTCACGAAAAAACAAAGACGCCTGTGCTGCTCACTATCTTGCTGGCGATTGCAATAATAGCCATAGCAGCGGTTTATGCGATCGCGCCTGTAAAAATAGAAAAAGAGAGACTCGCTGTCATAGACAAGCAGGTAGCGCTTAAAAAGGATGAGGTAAAAAAGGTTGAGGCTCTCAAGACAGAGTTCGAGGCGCTGAACAGGGATATATCAGTGATAAACAATTTCAAGGGCCAGAAACCGCCTGCACAGGTATTGCTCAAGGAACTGACAGTTTCTATACCTGACAACTCATGGCTGACGAGGTCGAGGATCACGGATAAAACAGTAGAAATAGAAGGGTATTCAGACTCTGCAACAGGCCTTTTATCAAAACTTGAGGCTTCGAAATATTTTCAAAAAGCGGAGTTTGCTTCTCCAACCTTCAGGGATGTAAGGCTTAATGCCGACAGGTTTATTATAAAAATGGAAATAGAAGGAATTAAAAAGCCGGATGTAGAGGCCTCAAAAGATGAAAAAAAATAGGACATTAATTTTAGGCATTCCCCTCATCGTCATACTCGCGTTTTTTGTCATATATCAGTACGGCTATCAGACGATTCAGGCTGATATGGCTTCTGTAAAGGAAGAGCAGGACATAAAAACAAAAACCCTCGAAAAATATGTGACCTTTATATCTGAAAAACCTCATCTCGAAAAAACGATTGCACTGCTTAAAGAGGAAAGAAAGAATCTGGATATGCAGTTGATGGAAGGTGACACCACTTCTCTTGCAGCAGCAGCGCTTCAGGATAAGATTAAAGGCATAATTTCCGGCAACCGGGGCTCGATTACGAGCGAGAGGGCAGGAAGGCCTGAGCTTATCGATAAATTTACTATCATTAATGTGAGTATAGAGGCTGTTATGCCTGATGCCAATGCCTTAAGCAATACGATTTATTCTATCGAAACGAGCACGCCCTATCTCCTTGTAAAAGAGCTCGATATAAGGGTCAGGAATTTTAAGGACCCGCGCGAACTTATGGTAAAATTTGACGTATCAGCATTATATGCCGGTAAGTACAGCCAAATAACCGAGGATATTTCTGATTTAGAGGAAGAATAGCAGCAATATAAAGGGAGGTTGAAGATATGATTCTGAAAATTCGGGAAATTAAAGATAAAAAAGGTTTTACACTCGTTGAACTGCTTGTTGTAATGGTGATAATCGGCTTATTGGCCGCACTTGTTGCGCCCCGATTATTCCCGAAACTCGGCAAAGGCAAAACCGCTGCTGCAAAGGCTCAGATTGAACTTCTGGGACAGGCGCTGGATCAATACAGATTGGATACAGGATACTATCCTTCCACAGAGCAGGGACTTAATGCGCTTCTGAGCAATCCGGGCGTGGAAAAATGGGAAGGGCCTTATCTGAAAAAAAGCGTTCCCCTTGATCCATGGGGAAAACCATATATGTATCAGCAGCCGGGCACCCATGGCGAGTATGACCTGTTCTCCTACGGAAGGGACGGCAAGCCGGGCGGAGAAGGGGAAGATCAGGATGCTGCGAGCTGGGAATAGCGGAATCAGGAAATAGACAATGCCTATTTATGAATACAAATGCAGCAAATGCGGGCTCGACTTTGAAAGGCTGATTTTTGGCTCTCAGAAAGCAGACTGCCCTGTTTGCGGCTCTGAAGACGTTGAGAAGAAATTTTCATTGTTTGGAATGAGCGGCGTTGAAAAACAGACATCTTCAGGATGCTCGTCATGCAGTTCAAGTTCGTGCAGTTCCTGTAAATAGCGGATTTATTAAATTTTCAATACCCCACAGTTTCTGCTGCGGGGTTTCCTTGTGCCGTCATTCTGGCTTGTCCAGAATCTTTCTTTTCAGAAGGATTCCCGACAAGCGGGAATGACGAATAAAGAACTACGGGAATGACGATTCGCGTTTGTCTTTTTTTTAAGATACCCCGCCGTCTCTGCAAACAAAGCCTTTTCAGGTATCTATGCTTGCTCAACAGAAGCGTTAATGAGCGATTTTATGCGGGCAGCCACAGCTCAAAGGCTTTAGAATAAAGTATAAAGATACTTATTCAGGATGTCTGAATGGATTAGAGCTTAATATGCTGTCAACCTTGAGCGGTGAGCCTTTCATAATGAAAACAGCCATGCCGCGTTCCTCGATCGTTTTACTTCCCTTTTTCCAAATGCCCTGCCATGCGATGTTCAGGTAAACCGCATTTTCTTTGAGTTCCGAAAAAACAGGGTTAAATGTTAGTTCAACAGAATCAAAACCCTTCATAGCACTGCTTATCGCCCTGAAACCGTCTTTTGTTGAATTTTTCTCTATGGTTTCAATGTCTTTCTTAGTGTAGGCATTTTTTACTGTTTCGGTAAGGGCGATTGCCTCTCTCGCGATCTTTGATTCTTCAGAAACCCTTTTCACCTCTTTTTTGCCGCTGCACGAGATTAACGAAAGCAGGGCGATTAATACAAGGCATAAATATATCCTAAAGAATATTTTATTTTTGCAAATGGCGGTGTTATTATTTTTTGACTCTATATTTCTCATCTCGGTCTCCTCATTATATTACGTGTAATTCCCTGCGGCAAACTGCACGAAATATGCTTGCTATTCATAATAAAAAAACTGATTATGAATTATACACATTTTCTCTTTATTTGTTAAAGAGAAATATCGATTCTGAAAACCGCGATTAAGCCGTTTATCAGATTTCATGAATTAAAACTCACCAACAAAAAAAAGGGGCGTTTTAAACGCCCCTTTGAAAATAGAACCGACCTATTTTTACCCTAATTTCGCTTAGAGACATGTATGTTCTGCCACTTCTCTGACATGTAATATCTCTCTATCCTTCATTAATCTGATAGCATCAGATGAAAGCGTAAGTACCGCAATTGTTTTTCCTTCAGCCGTAACAAACTCAACTTTATATGTGTTGTCATCGCTATAAAAATGGACTACTGCTCCTATATCGCCTTCTGCCAGACCATACTCTTTAATATCATGCGTTAACACTACAGCATCTAATTCCCTGATCATGACACACCCCCTTAATGTTGTTCATACTGGATAAGCAGTCACAAATCGTGGACTTCCATGACCTTTATCTACGAAGGCATAGCAAGAAAATAAATGGAGAAGAATACGGATACTGGTCGCTGGTAG
>JBBILM010000016.1:0-16224 GCA_037444915.1 Nitrospirota bacterium
CGGTTGTCTTTTTTTTAAGATACCCCGCCGTCTCTGCGGCGGGGAGGTTCATTTAATTATTGCTGACCAGCAACAGCCCTTTTTCTCTTGAATCATCCCTCGGAATGTTCAGATAAGACAATGACTCATCAGCTATTTTTTTGAAGACCGGGCCTGCAACAACTCCGCCGTAAATAGCGCCTCTCGGTTCGTGAACAACCACTATCATGGCTATTTTAGGGTTGTCAGCAGGCACAAATCCAACAAACGAACTTATGTATTTTTCCCTGGAATAGGTTTTTGTCTTCTGATCTATCTGTCTTGCCGTGCCGGTTTTTCCGGCAACCTGATTACCCTCGATAGCAGCGCTTTTGGCTGTGCCTCCTTCCTCTGTAACCGTCGTCAGTATTTCTCTGAAGACATTCGCGGTCTTGTCAGAGATGACGCGGTTTGTTTCAGGCAGGGATTTATAAAGGAGTTTTCCGTCATTAGATATTATTTCCGATACTATATGAGGTTTTACGAGAAATCCGCCGTTTGCAATAGCAGAATATGCCCTTAATACCTGAATCGGGGTAACAACAATTTCATAGCCTATCGAAATAGCGCCTATGGACATCCCTGACCACTTTTCCGGCGGCCGCACCCATCCTGAAACCTCGCCTATAAGGTCAATGCCTGTTTTTTGGCCAAAACCGAACCTTCTGATATAATCATGCACCTTTTCCTTGCCAAGATTGAGGCCTATTTTTATTGATCCTACATTGGAGGACTTTTGAATAACCTCCCTGAATGTCAGCACGCCGTTTTTGTGGACATCCTTTATTTTTCTGCCGCCAACCTCTATATATCCTGAACTGCAATCGAATTTGCTTTCCGGCTTAACGGCCCCCTCTTCGAGCGCCGCGACTCCGACTATTATTTTAAATGTTGAGCCTGGTTCATAGCAATCAGTTATAGCCCTGTTCCGTCTGCTGTTTGCGTTTACACCCGCAGGGTAGTTGGGATCAAAGTTGGGCCTGCTCGTCATGGCGAGCACTTCGCCTGTGTGGGGATCCATCATTATAGCGGTTGCAGATGCCGCCTTCCATTCTGATACAGCTGTTTCTATGTTCTTTTCTAATATGTACTGAAGGCCTTCATCAATTGTCAAAACAACATTATTGCCCTTTATCTCCTTGTCAGAACCTTCTGAAAGCACATTGCCTTTTGCGTCTCTGTAAACAAATGCCTCTTCGCTTTTTGCGGAAAGGTGCTTGTTGTACTTTTTCTCCACACCTTCAAGCCCTTCGCTGTCTATGTTCACAAAACCGATGACATGAGAAGCAAGGCTGCCTTTTGGATAGAATCTTTTAGGCTCGGGTACAAATCCAATGCCCTGGAGTTTCAATTCCTTTATCTTATTTGCCTGTTCAAGGCTTATTTTCCTTTCGACCCAGATGAATCTCTTGTTTGCATTTATCTTTTTAAGGATATAGTCATGCCGTTTGTTAAGCGCCTTTGACAGGGTTGAGGCTACATCCTCTGCTGACAGGACCTTGGCAGAATCGGTAAAAAGGGATTCGGTATCTATATTAATCGCGAGTTCCCTGCCTCTTCTGTCAAAAATAATGCCGCGCTTTACAGGAATAATCTCTTTTTTTACCTGCTGCAGCCTTGCCTTTGCAGTGAAATGCTCATGGTCTATAAGCATGATATTTGCGAGCCTGATGACGATCGCGATGAATCCCAATGATATTATAGTGGTTAAAAATATTGATCTTCTTTTATTGCTGCTATCTCTCATCGCGCTTTTTTGTTAGTAATGAGGTTTTAAAAGATGCTTTGTATGTATCATTGCCTTTATCTCTCTGCACGTAAACGACCTTTATCCTGTCCGGAAACACCAATTTGCCGGCAGATGCATTTTCGAACTTTGCTACTGACAGGATATTGGATTTTTCAGCAGAAAGCAGTTTCTCTTCCATCAGCAATTTTTTTTTCCTTTCTTCAAGTGAGCGTATCTTATACTCTGCCGAAACAATGCTCGACTTCAGCCATATCGTTGTAAAAACAGCAGAGATTGTAAATATAATGAAAAACGGCCAAAAGAACCTTTCCAGTATTCTCTCCCTTCTTCGCATCATATTTTTTCAGCCCCCCTCAATTTAGCGCTTCTTGACGCTGGATTCCTTCTTGTCTCATCCCTGTCAGGAAGTAAAGGTTTTTTTGTTATTGCCTTTAAAATTCCGGAATTGCTGAATGTCCTGATGAAATTCTTTACTATCCGGTCCTCAAGTGAATGGTAGGAGATAACGCACAGCCTTCCGTTTTTTTTCAGGACATCTACGGCTGATTCGAGGCCTTTTTTTAGTTCGTTCATCTCTTTGTTCACCTCTATCCTTAATGCCTGAAAGGTTCGGGTGGCAGGATGGGTTTTCCCTCTCCTCCTGTATACCCTTATGACAATATCAGCGAGTTCAGCGCATGTGTTAACCGATGCTTTTGTCCTGTGCAGTAAAATTGACCTCGCAATCTTTCTTGCCAATGGCTCCTCGCCGAACTCGGATAAAACCCTTGCTATTTCTCTTTCAGGATATTTGTTGACAATATCCCACGCTGTTAATTCCTGCGACTTGTCCATTCTCATATCGAGTTTTGTTTCCGCCAAAAAACTGAAGCCGCGCTCATAATCCTTTATCTGGAGCATTGAAACCCCGAGATCAAATAAAGCGCCGTCAATTTCATTTATATTTAAAGCAAATAGTATGTCTTTAAGTTCAGAGAAACTTCCTTTGCAAAGATGCACCCTGTTATCACTGAGGTTTGTTCTGGCATATGCGAGGGCATTTTCATCCCTGTCTATGCCGATCAATCTGCCTTCAGCGCCGAGCCGTGACAGTATTTCCGCTGCATGGCCTCCAAGGCCGGCAGTGGCATCGAGATATATTCCATCTTCTTTTACTGACAACATCTCTAAGGCTTCTTTTAATAAAACAGGTGTATGAACCCGGCTATCAGTCATGACTTGTTAATGTCCATTTGTTTTAAAGCCCGTATCCTGAGAGCGCAGTTTCATATGCCTTTGCGTCAATTCTCTTGGGATCAGTTACGGAATTCCATTCATCCTTGTTCCATATCTGTATCCTGTCTAATAATCCGACAATAACCACATCAGAGCTGATTTCAGCATCCTGCCTTTGTTCATAAGGGATCAGGATCCTTCCCTGTTTATCTATTTCGCACTCAATTGCTGACGCTATGACCCTTCTCAAAAAATACTTGACAGCCTCGTCTGTCTTTGGCAATGTCTTTAGCTTGTCTTCGAGTCTGTTCCATTCTTCCAACGGGTATATATCAAGGCACTTGTCAAAAGATGCGTTTGTGATATATAGTTTTGGATTGTCGTAGGACTTGAAAATAATGTCGCGTAAAGGGGCAGGTATTATGATTCTACCTTTTGGATCTAAAGTGTAATAGTATTTTCCGTGAAAAGATGCCAATTTAGGCCTCCCACCTTCTTCCACATTCTACCACCATAATATTAGGTGGAAAAAGGAGGTCTTGTCAAGAAAAAAAACAGGGTTTTTATTTTTTTCTATATTATGTATTGACTCTAAAGTGTGAGCACTATATATAGGGCTAATCAGGAAGGTGAAATTTGTTTGAAGAAAAAATCCAAAGGCTCAGACAAAGTGGTTTGTTCAGGCTTATAAAAGATCGTGAACCAATAGAACTATCTGGGCAGTCAGCCTCCGACTACTCTTTTTTTGCGTCGCGGATACAGTTGAAGGGCATAAAATATCTGAACTTTTCTTCGAATGATTATCTCGGACTTTCTGTCAGTAAAAGAATATCTGATGCTTCAAAAAAAGCGATGGATGCATACGGATTTGGAGCAGGCGCATCAAGGCTTTTGTCCGGTGGTACAGCGCTTCATGCTGAACTCGAAAAAAAGGTAGCCGAGTTCAAGGAGACAGAGGCTTCGATTATATTCAATTCAGGCTACTCCGCAAATACGAGCGTTATTCCGGCAATTGCCGGGGACCTGGATGTAATTTTCAGCGATGAGCTGAATCATGCGAGCATTATAGATGGATGCAGGTTGAGCCGGGCAAAGAAGGTTGTTTACAGACACAGGGATGCGGGGCATCTTTGGGAATTGATAAAAAAAGAAAAAGGCGATAAAAAGATAGTAATAACTGATTCGGTATTCAGTATGGACGGCGATATTGCGCCTTTAAAGGATATTTATGACATTTGCGGCAGCATCAACTCTGAAAGCGGCAGGCTGAATTCAGCAATTCTTTATATAGACGATGCCCATGGAACCGGAGTGTTAGGAAACGGTTTTGGCGCTCTGAAGCACTTTAATATCAAGGCTGAACCTTGGATAGTGCAAATGGGGACATTTTCCAAGGCATTGGGCTCTTACGGAGCCTTTGTTGCTGCAAGCCGTGAAATCATAGACTGGCTTATTAACTCATCAAGGGGGCTGGTTTTTTCAACAGCCCTGCCTGCCTGCATTATTGCAGCATCAATAGAGGCGTTAGAAATTGTGCGGAATGAACCAGCCCTGACAGAAAGGCTTTGGGATAACAGGCAGAGGCTTTATAAAGGCATATTGGATCAGGGGTTTGAAACATTTGGCAGCGAAACCCCGATAATTCCTTTATCCCCTTTTAATAAATCTCTGTCAACGAGCCCAACTGATAAATATGCTGACGCAGAAACCATGCTTAAACTTTCAGAATATCTTCTTGAGAATCAAATATACGCCCCTGCCATAAGACCTCCCACAGTAAAAGAACCGAGAATAAGGCTTACTGTTTCAGCTGCGCATAATAAGGAAGACATTGAGCTTTTGATCAATGCCTTAAAAGCCTATCGCAAAGCCGGATAGGTTTAATAAACGTTATGGACTTCGAATTTGTGATTTGATAAATATATGCATTTCTGTTATATTTTTTGCCGATGGGATATATATCTGTCATAGGTGCCGGAAGCTGGGGAACTACCCTTGCCGCCCTTCTTGTCGAAAAAGGCTATGATGTAACCTTATGGACTTATGAGAAGGAACTGGCCGGACTCATAAATGAAACAAGGGTGAATAGCGCATATCTGCCGGGTGTAACCCTGCCTGAATACCTGAAGGCAACCAATGACCTTGTTGTTTCAGTTGCCAAGGCTCGCTATATAATCAGCGCGGTGCCTACTCAATATATCAGGTCAACATTGGATGGCGTAAGATCCCACATAAAGAAGGATGCCTTGTTGGTGAGTGTGTCTAAAGGCATTGAAATAGACACGCTTTTAAGTCCTTCCGTGATATTGAAAGAGATGCTCGACAAGCCTGTTGCTGTTCTCTCAGGGCCGAGCTTTGCAAAAGAGGTGTCAGCAAAATTGCCTACAGCGCTAACCCTTGCGACAGAGGACACAAAAGCGGGATTGCTTCTTCAGGAGATGTTTAATACAGATTATTTCAGGGTTTACACGCACGATGATATAATCGGCGTTGAGATAGCAGGAGCGCTGAAAAATGTTATCGCAATAGCTTCGGGAATCAGCGACGGACTTGGTCTCGGAAATAATGCGAGGGCAGCCCTTATAACGAGAGGGCTTGCCGAGATTTCGCGTTTGGGTATATTCAAGGGGGCAAAGGAAATTACTTTTTCGGGATTGAGCGGCATAGGGGATCTTGTCCTTACATGCACTGCTGCGTTGTCAAGAAACTATACGGTGGGTTATAAACTTGGTCAGGGATTGAAACTGTCCGATATTGTCGGTCAAACAATGTCTGTTGCCGAAGGTGTTGCTACAACCCGCGCCGCTTTTGAGCTTTCAAAGAAATCAGGAATAGACATGCCTATAGTGGAGCAGGTTTATCTAACCCTTTATGAGAACAAATCTCCTGCAGAGGCAGTAAGGGATCTGATGAGCCGGTCGCTTAAATCAGAGTTTTACAGATATTAAGAGTAAACCCTGAAATTGCACTTGCGTTATTGGATTGTTTTTATAAATTGCGAATTGTACAGGC
The DNA here is from genome assembly GCA_037444915.1 of Nitrospirota bacterium. Classification (GTDB taxonomy): domain Bacteria; phylum Nitrospirota; class Thermodesulfovibrionia; order Thermodesulfovibrionales; family Dissulfurispiraceae; genus JBBILM01. The sequence continues at coordinate 5,996 of JBBILM010000016.1, forward strand.
TTTTATATGTTCATGCCACTATATAACTGCATTTTTTGGCATCGCATTTCTCGGTAGAATTAAAAATACGGGTTTTTAAGGAAAGATTGCCAATGCTTCCAGGGCGGTTGTTTCTTTATGGCCTGTAATGATATTCATGTTCTGAACAGCCTGTCCTGATGCGCCTTTGACAAGGTTGTCTATCGCGGATACCACAATGAGCGTATTTGTGCGGCTGTTTATCTTCAGCCCTATATCGCAGTAATTGCTTCCACGGACATTTTTCGCATTCGGGAAATTACCCTCTTCAAGAACATTTACGAAAGGTTCATCAGCATAATAGCGTTTATATGCTTCCAAAACATCACGAGTTGTTATGTTTTTATCCATTTTTGCGTATATGGTTGAAATTATACCTCTGTCCATAGGAACGAGATGAGGCGTGAAATTTATTGTCAGATTTTTGCCTGCTATGCCGGATATTTCCTGCTCTATCTCAGGGGTGTGACGGTGCACTGCAATGCCATAGGCTTTGAATCCTTCGTTTACTTCGCAGTAGGAAAATGCTGTTTCAGCCTTTCTGCCCGCGCCTGATGTGCCAGATTTTGAATCAACTATAATATTTTCAGTTTGGATAAATCCTTCCCTTATAGCAGGGTATAAACCCAGAATAGCGCTGGTTGGATAACAGCCCGGATTTGCTATGAGTTTAGCCTTTCTTATCCGCTCCCTGTGCAGTTCAGGCAGTCCATATACAGCATTTTTCAGTATATCGGCATATTCATGCTTTGTTTTATACCATTCTTCATAGACGAGGGGATTGGAAAGGCGATAATCAGCAGACAGGTCTATGACTGTTTTGCCTTTTTTAAAGAAAAAACTGACTGCCTCCTGTGAAGCGCCGTGAGGCAATGCCATAAAGAAAATATCCGCTTTTTCTATGACCTTATTTTTGTCGAGTGGTTCGAAAATCAGATTGGCGTATTTATGAAGATGGGGAAACAGGTCTGTAACCCGTTTCCCTGCTGATTTTTCAGATGTTACGGCTGTTATTTGAACCCCGCTGTGCAATGAAAGGATTCTGAGGAGTTCTGAACCGGTATAACCGCTTCCGCCGCATATGGCTACTTTAAGCATATATCAGTGGATAGTATCAGTGAATAGTATTCACTGATTGTTTTAATTATCTCTTTGAGAACTGGAATCTGCTTCTGGCGCCTTTGAGTCCGTATTTCTTTCTTTCGACTTCTCTCGGATCTCTCGTGAGCAGACCTTCTTTCTTTAACTTTGGCTTCAAATCAGCATCAAGGGTAACTAATGCGCGGGCTATGCCGTGTCTTATGGCTCCTGCCTGTCCGCTTAATCCGCCGCCGTCAACACTCGCCACTATATCATACTTGCCGGCCACCCCGGCAATCTGAATGGGCTGTCTTATAATCATTCTCAGTGTTTCACGCGGGAAGTAATTTTCGAATTTCCTGTTGTTAATAGTTATTTTACCCTTTCCAAGTGAAACCGAGACCCTTGCTATCGCCCTTTTTCTTCTGCCTGTCGCATTGTACTTTATTGCAGCCATTTCTTGATTTACTCCTTATTTTGTAATTTCTATTAATTCCGGTTTTTGCGCGGCGTGGTCATGCTTGTCCCCGCTATATACCTTTAACTTTTTGATCATTGCCCTGCCGAGCCTGTTTTTTGGCAGCATTCCCCATACCGCATCTTTTATTACATTTTCAGGCTCGCTTCCCATTCTGTCTTTAAGGGTTTTTTCTTTTATGCTTCCGATATAACCCGTGTGGTGATAATATTTTTTATCTCTAAGTTTATTTCCGGTAACCTTGATTTTATCGGCGTTAATTACGATTATGAAATCACCGGTGTCAACATTTGGAGTGAAAACAGGCTTGTGTTTTCCCCTGAGATATGTGGCTATCCTGCACGCCATTCTGCCGAGTATTTGATCTTTAGCATCCACAACATACCATTTGCGGTTAATGTCTTCTGTTTTTGCGAACTTGGTCTTCATTTCTGCACCTGCCTAATTGATTCTTGGAACATTATTTTAAAAATAAAATGCCTACCGCATGAATAGGCAATGACAAATAAAATAATAAAAAACGCATAGATTTGTCAACACTCGTTATTCCCTGATATAATAAATTCACAAGCTGTTACCCTTTTGTTTTTCAATGTTTAGTCTATGATTAAGACAGCGCTTACCATAGCAGGCTCCGACCCTACCGGCGGAGCAGGTATTCAGGCAGACCTCAGGGTCTTTCACCATTTAGGGGTATATGGCCTTTCCGTTGTTTCCGCGCTTACTGCCCAGAATACGTATGAGGTGAAATCAGTAAGAGGCGTGGACAGCTCATTTCTGGAGGAACAGCTCGAGATTTTAATAAGCGATATCAGACCTGACGCGCTAAAAACCGGAATGCTGTTTTCTTCAGACGCGGTTAAAACAGTAGCCAGGATAGTAAGGGGGTTTGATCTGCAGAGCCTTGTGATAGACCCTGTAGTAATGTCGTCAACAGGAGCGAGTCTTATTGAAGAGGGAATGATTGACAGGATGAAGGATGAACTGTTTCCGCTGGCGAGGGTAATAACCCCGAATATTTCCGAGGCCTCAATACTTTCCGGAATAAGCATAAAAAGCCGCGGGGATATGGAAATGGCAGCAGCAAGGCTTATTCAGTGCGGCGTCAGGGAAGTGATAATTACAGGAGGCCACTTTGAGGAAATCAGAGATTATAGGCGTGGCGATGAAAAAAAACACGAAAAAACAATGGATTTAGTTTATGACGGGGAAAAGGTTCACTGGTTGGAAGGAGAGAAAATAAAAGGGGAGTATCATGGCACAGGATGCGCTTTTTCCGCTGCCTTGACAGCCCTTTTTGCCAGGGGATTGTCTTTATTGCCTGCTGCTGAAAAGGCAAAGGAATTTGTTGCCTATAGCATAAAAAATGCGCATAATATCGGCAAGGGAATGGGTTTGCTTCACATCGCTTGATTAGGGGTAATATGCAATGAATAAACAAAAAGCCGTTTTTCAGTGTCAGGCCTGCGGATATGTGAGCCTTAAATGGCTCGGCAAGTGCCCTGATTGCGCTTCATGGAACAGCTTTTCCGAAGAAAAACAGATGCCCAAGACAATGAAATCCTTTGTCATTTCAGAGCCCCGGCCATTGAGCAAAATTGAGGGCGGAAAAGAAAAGAGGATACCTACTGGCATAAGAGAGTTTGACAGGGCTCTTGGCGGGGGGCTGGTTAGCGGCGCCATAATACTGATAGGCGGCGACCCTGGTATCGGAAAGTCCACATTGCTGCTTCAGGCAGTAGCAAAGATAGTCAAGAGCCAGGAGTCGAGAGTGAGTCAAATATCGGATGCTAAACTCCAGATTCGGGGCTCCGCTCTTCCAACAGTCCTTTATGTTTCCGGAGAGGAGTCTCCTGAGCAGATAAAACTGAGGGCTGAAAGGCTATCGATAGACTCTGATTCTATTATCCTGTTCCCTGAAACACTGGTGGAAAACATCATTAGCACTGCTAATGATCTAAGCCCTTCAGCGGTCGTGGTCGATTCCATACAAACTGTTTACACAGAGGAACTGACATCCGCGCCCGGGTCTGTCGGACAGATACGGGAATCCGCCGCAAAATTGATGTTTTTTTCGAAAAAATCCGGAATCCCGGTATTTTTGATAGGTCATGTGACAAAAGAAGGAGCTATAGCCGGCCCCCGTGTTTTGGAGCATCTGGTTGATACTGTTTTATATTTTGAAGGCGACAGGGGACATCCATACCGCATATTGAGAACAGTGAAAAACAGGTTCGGCTCAACAAATGAGATAGGTGTTTTTGAGATGACGGATGAAGGTCTTAAGGAAATATCCAATCCTTCTGAAATGTTCCTGTCTGAAAGACCGCTCGGCGCCTCTGGTTCCACGGTTATTGCGAGCATAGAAGGGACTCGTCCGTTGCTGGTTGAAGTCCAGTCACTTGTATCGCCAACCACATTTGGAATGCCGAGGAGGGCGAGCATGGGAGTTGATTTTAACCGGGTCAACCTTCTTATAGCAGTGCTCGAGAAAAAAACCGGCTTGCACCTCGGCGGCATGGATGTGTTTATAAATATTGTTGGAGGATTAAAAATACTCGAACCAGCCGCTGATTTGGGTATAATAGCCTCAATCGTGTCTTCATTCCGTGAGTCGCCAATAGATTCAAAGACTTTTTTCTTTGGAGAGGTTGGGCTGTCCGGTGAGGTCAGGGCTGTCGCGCAGGCAGAAGCGAGGCTTAAAGAAGCGGCAAAGATTGGTTTTAAAAGAGCGGTTATTCCAAAAGGAAATGCCGGGAGGCTGAAAGGTGATTTCGGGCTTCATATTGAAGGCATTGGAAATGTTGAGGATGCGATTGAAAATATCAGGAATTAAGGTTAAGTGGGCATTTAAAAGGGCATTGCTACATTGTTTAATCATTGCATTGCTGCTTTTGATTTCTTCGTGCGCTGCAAAGCGTGTAGAGATGCCTTCTTATGAGGGCGTAGAATTTGAAGACGCGCTTTCAGGGTTAAGGGCAATACAGACATTGGAGGCGGTTTTATCAATAGATTACGAAAAAAACGGCAATTCGATGAGCGGTGACGCTTTGCTGGAAGTCTCAAGGGACAATCTTAACCTAAGATTGTATTATCTTGGTTTCCTCGCAGGGGAAGTTAAGGAAAGAAACGGCATCGTCAACAGCAACCCGCAGCTTGACAGATATAAAAGCGCTTTGCTTGTTGACGGACTTAAGAACAGTTTTCTCTGGTGGGATATAGACCACTACGCGCTTCAGGAGAATGACGAGCAATATGTGTTAAAAAACTCCTACAGGAAAATACTGATAAACAAGAAAAGTTTGCTTCCTGTGCAGCAGATAATTGAAGTCTATGACGGAGAAGAGTTGCACATCTTCTACGATGTGCCTGTTAAGGCTGAAACTGAGGAACTGTCATCCAATTCAGATCGGTTTGCAATGCCGGTATGGTATCAATCACGGCTTAAAATAGAATTCAAAAACCATGTCGTGAATGTAAAGGTGAAATCCTACGAGTTTAAAAGGTGAAAAGTTGATTGCTTATGCTCTTTTTATCGTAATTCCACAACCGATGAAATCGGTCCTCTGAAATTTACATCCTCAAACTCTTTAAAGTGAGCCTTCCCGCAATCAATCTTCATTCGCTCGCTGATTCTTAGTTCTTGCCCTGCGCTTTTTGTCTCCGCCACAAAATAGATTTTCTTCTCACCCTTAAAGACTATTGCCCAGTCTGGGTTATACGCGCCTATCGGCGTATTTATTTTAAACCATGACGGCAGTTTGAAATAAAACTCAATGTTCTCAATGCTTTCGCAGTCCTTGGCAAACTGGTTTTCTATGGATGAATTAAGCGGAATGTAATTTTCATAAATAGTCTTATCCTTGTTGTTCACGCTAAAAGTAAACTCATCAAGATATATCTCAAGTTCATTGTCTTCAAACAAGCGCATTTCATAAATCTTATCTCCGATTCTTTCATACTTAATGCCGTCAACCATTAAGCGGTAAAGGACATCTTTTATTGATTGGGCGGCATTGTCCATAAAAAGCTGTGGGTTAACCAGCATCTCATGCGATCTTTCGGATTTCTTGAGTATTTCCAAGATTGTATGCCGCGTCAATTCAGTTTTTGTTTGGATATATGAAAGCGCATCCGGCATTTCAAAGCTGTTTTCATAGTCATTATTGACGCTGTCGCTTATCAATTGCCCGTCAATGCCTTCTTCCGTAATCAAAACCCTTTTCTTTATTGATTTGATGGAAGGTCTTTTTGTCTCGGGCATTTTATTTACAGCTTTTGCAGCTTCGCTAATCAGATAACCAGTATCATAAGAAACACTGTAGCGGGTATAGAACTTTATTTTTTCCCAAATTTGAAGGAATTTAGGGTCAGCCTCAAAACCTTTGCGCAGCGCAACTTTCCTTCGCTCTCTCTTGTCCTTTACCTTTCCGCTAAAGTCAACCCCACAATCATCCTGTATCTCTTTTTGCAGCGCCTTTGCAAAATCCTCGTAGCTCTCATTTGCGATAACGGTGAGCTTATTAATATTGCGGTCAAATATCCGCTCTCCGTTTTGATTTACAGAAAGGCGCAGTCCGCGACCTATTTCCTGCCTTTTTTTGATTTCGGACATGGTCTCATTTAAAGTGCATATCTGAAAGACATTCGGGTTATCCCATCCCTCGCGCAGCGCCGAATGGCTGAATATAAAGCGAAGCGGAGTGTCAGGGTCAAGCAGTTTTTCTTTATCCTGCATTATCAGCTTATATGTATCGTAATCTGTCTGGCTTTCCCCCTCCGTGTCTTTCAACCTCCCCTTGCTGTCCTGTGAGAAATAGCCGTTGTGCATCTCCTCTACGGAATAAGGTAACAGCCCAGCATAAGCAGGCTTTACAATCTCCTGTTGATATATCTCCTCAAGCCATTCGGCAAACCTGCCTTTTATCGGATTATTGCTGTCGTCATATTGCCGGTAATTCCTCACCCTGTCTATAAAAAACAATGAGAGGACTTTAACGCCCTTGCTTTTATAAGTTTTTTCTTTTTTAAGGTGTTCTTCAACAGTGCGGCGCATCATAAACCTCATAATCTCGTCATTCATCCCGCCTCTTGTTTCGCCATCCGAGAGCATCAAGCCGTTTGTTAGCGAAATTGTGCCGTTGCCTGCATCAATCTCATCAATGATAAAGTTCTCCCTATAAATCTCCCGCTCATTACTGAGCTTGTAAATATCATCTCCCGGCTTAACGGTAAATGATTTCTTCACCACCCCTTTATCCGTATTGCAGTCAATCTTAATCTTTGCTGTAATCTTGGTTTTAGCTGCTTTTATGCTTTCCAGTTGTATAAACGCCTCATTCATTGCGTTTTCGCTTATGACAGAATCCACCTCTATCTGCTTTACCAGCCCTAAATCATAAGCCTTTACAGGATTCAGTGAATATACAAGGTTGTAAAGATTTGTATGCGTTGCGGAATAGCGGAGCGTGCAGAGCGGATTTAAGTTATTAATCGCCTTTTTACGAATCTCTGTCTCCATATTTTGAGGTTCATCTACAATTACAATCGGGTTTGTGCCTTGAATGAACTCAATCGGCTTTTTGCCCGTAAGCCTGTCATTAGGCTTATTGATTATGTTTTCATCTTTGGCAAACGCATCAATGTTTATAACCAATATTTGAATGGCATTATTGGAGGCAAACCCTCGTAGGCTTGAAATTTTTTTGCTGTCATACATATCGTAGTTTATCTGCGTCTTATTATATAGGCTTTGAAAATGCTCATGGGTAATTTGCAGATTCTTTAAAACACCTTCTCTAATCGCTATAGACGGCACAACAATCACAAATTTTTTAAATCCATAAAGCCTGTTAAGCTCATAAATTGTCCTTAGATAAACATAGGTCTTGCCAGTGCCTGTCTCCATCTCCACAGAGAAGTTCATGCCCTGCAATTCAGAATTGCTCATTTTTATTTCATTCTGCTCTTGTATCCTCTTTATATTCTCCCAGATTTGTTCTTCTGTCAATCTAAGGCTATTGGCCACCCCGATTTCCGAAAGGAAAGAGCCTGTGTTGGACAGCGAAAACTCAAAATCACCGCCGCTTAAAGGCTGCCCTTCAAAGACATCTGTAACAGCCTTTATCGCCTCAAGCTGATATTCCTGATTGCTGTCAAAATGGAGTTTCATGAATCAGAACTGCAACCTCCATATGGATTTAGCTTCCACGGCCAGCCTTGCTTGTCTCTTAGCAATTGTATCTTCTGTCCACTCGCTGTAATGTTCATTTATGGCGCTGGTCAACTGGATGCTACTTCCGGAGTATGCTGTCTTTTTTTCATCAAATCCGGAAGCGCCGATGTCCTTATTGATGTTTTTCTCCAGCAGCGTCAGGTTGCCCAGCCGGTAAATACACCTGTCAATCACATCTGCCCCGAGATAGTCCCATGCGCTGCCCGGGCTCTCTGGCAATATATGTTCAATAGTATAAAGATCGCTGTTTAGGTCTATATCTGTGTGATATTTATACCTTTCAATTTTTGCGAATATATATCTTGCAATCTTGTGGTTCCGAGGGGTGTTCTTTAATATCTTGTTTGCAAACTCGCTTTCAAATCGTTCATCTTCAGGGTAAATATCGCGCAGGTCGCCCATGTTAAACTGCCTTTTTTTGAGAATGCTTAAGGCGACGGCATTATAAGTATTTTCCTGTTCATTGGGGTTTAAGCCACCAATCACATTATATCTAAAGGAAATTATAGAACATGCCTTGAGTACCCTTTTAAAATCGGGTTCGTTCAGTGAATTGTAAGCTGCAATCAATAATGAAAAAGGCTGTTTTACCTGAAACAACAGCAACTCGGCCAGATTATCTGAGATATCCTGTTTTCCCTTCCAGAGTTCATCATTTGGGTTTTGTAGCGCCATATAAATGTCCGCATTACTATCCAATGCCCGGATAAGGGCAAAGGTATCTCCCTTTGACTTAATCTCCTTGCGGATAGCCTTGAACAAGTCATTCTTTCGCACTGTCTTGTTAAAGCTATTCCAGTAGATTCGTAAAAACTCAGGGAACTGCTCTTCACCGAGTTTTCCGAGCACCTTGCTCCAGAGGTGATCCATCTCTTCTAACTCCGATTTGTGGGGATGGGAGGCGTCAACGACAGAAAATAAATAATTCTTCAGGAGGTCCGCAGACGAAAGTTTTACACCTCGCGCATTCAATGTCTCAAATACCTTGAAGGCATTCAGTTCATCTGACACCTTAATAACTGTAAAAAAGAGTTTGTCAACAATTGAATCTACAAATCCCGCCAATGCCTCGCCGGTAACATAGGTTTTTCTAATCCGCTCATAAAACCAGTTGAAACAGCTTCTCATCTGTTTTTCTGAGACATTTATGTTCCTAAGCGGAAGGTTTTGAAGCGGCACTATATAATTTCTATAGTAGTCATCATTGTTTCGGTTCAGTCTTAATTTGTTTCTGGAAATAAGGGTAACTGGGTCTAAAAAGCCAATGTAACTGTTCAGCAAGGCATCCTTTCGCCTCCTATTCTGTTCGGCATCAATACCTTTATCTGCTAATTCTTGCAGACATTTAAGAACCGCCAAGATAAGAATACTCATGGTAGTAAGCCGTTGTTGTCCGTCTATTACCTGAAAATTCTTATTATCAGAGCTTTGAAGGACAAGGTATCCCATATAATGCTCTGTTTCATCGGCACTAAGAGAACAGATGTCCTGCCAGAGGTCATCCCAGTGCTCCCTATCCCATGAATAATCCCTTTGAAACTTAGGAATTTCATATTGCAGACCGTTTCCCATTAACTGCCGGTATGTTTCGCTTGAAGTATCTCTTATGCCCTTCATAACAAAAGCCTCCTATATCGTCTTGAAATCAATCCCCGCATCTCTCATTTGCAGGACTGTATTGGTTTTAAGCTGGTCGTTGCCGCTGAACAGACTGTCAAGGGTTATCACCTTTTGCGGTTTGAGGTTGATTATCTGCTCAACGAGACTTTCATTTATTGAATCCAATGCGATAATGAGTTCGTTGTTGTTGATGCTGTAGAAACCCTCATGCCTTGATGCTTTATTTTCCCTCTCCCCCTGCGGGAGAAGGTTAGGGGGAGGGGGATTTAGAGTTACATATTCAACCTTACTTGTAAGCTCATACCCAGCTTTGAGCATGAGTTCATAGAGCATATTCTCCTTTTCCGCGCCGGGCCGGACTGGGTCGGTAAAGGCGTCAAGCTGCTCAAGCAGTTTTTCCCCGTTGTCAATTTCGCTGCCTCGCCACATTTTAAAATTGGAGGGTGAGAGTTTGAAGACTTTAAAACCGGGGTCTATCTTGGAGTCATTGCTATGCTCATCTGTCATTCCCGCAGTCTGTAAGCGGGAATCCAGCGCCGTATCCTTAAAAAGACCTTCTGGATTCCCGTTCCCCGATAAAAACTCTCGGGGATAAGTTTCACGGGAATGACCGTCTATCGGCTCGCCTTGAATTTTACGAATAACCCTCCGTATCCGTTCTTTTGCGATATCCGCGATAGTCTTATAGCCTGCCTTAAACGCCTCACTATTTTCATCGCATGGCTCTGGCATCTGAACAAGAATAAATCTCCGAGCGCCGCCGTCTTCTTTGTTTAGTTCTAAAACAGCGTGGGCTGT
>JBBILM010000016.1:16324-26074 GCA_037444915.1 Nitrospirota bacterium
CCTCATTATCGTCAATGTGAACAAAGATTATGCCGTCATCACGGAGCAGATTTTTGGCAAGGAACAGGCGAGGATACATCATGCTGAGCCAGTTGCTGTGAAAGTGTCCGCTATCTTTGCTGTTTTTGCGGAATAAGCCTTCTTTCATCAAGTAGCCTTCTTCGTCTTTATCCCCGATGCGTTTTAGATAATCTTCTTTTTTCTCGCTGAATCTGTCGGGGTAGATAAAGCTGTCGCTGCCTGTGTTATAAGGCGGGTCAATGATGACGCACTTTATCTTTCCGTAATATGCCTTTTGAAGAACTTTTAAAACTTCAAGGTTTTCGCCTTCTATGAAAATGTTTTCGGTTGTATCAAAGTTAACGGATTCTTCTATGACAGGCTTTAATGTTGCGGTGGTGGGCTGCTGCAAGACTTTAAAGGCATCGGACTTTCCAGCCCAGTTCAGCACATAGCGTTCATTGGCAAAGTTAATGTCCTCGCCAAATGCTGCCCTGAGCTTTTCCCAGTCAAGCTTATCTTCTGTGAAAACTTCAGGGAAAAGTTCCTTCAGCTTTTGCAGGCTTGTTTGTATTATATCGAGGGAATTCCCATCCATTTACCCTTCGTTGCCTTCCACTCTTATAAACATTGTCTTATCGGATACGATTGGCAGGTCGTCAATCTCTTTTATGGCGCTTAACACATCCCTCTCTCTTGCCATATGCGTTAAAACAACAAGGGGCACAGAGCCGCCTATCCTTCTGCCTTTCTGTATTACTGAGGCGATGCTGATATTATAGTTGCCGAGGATTCCTGATATTTTTGACAGCACACCCGGCTCATCGATTGCGGCAAATCTGAAATAATACATGCTGTCAATATCTTCCATGTCCTTTATTTTATATGCCGATTCTGCTGCTCCAGAGGGTTTTTCTAATCTGCAGCCTGCGGCTATTGTCTTTCCAATATCCACGATGTCCGCAACAACAGCGCTTCCGGTCGGCAAATCACCTGCGCCCCTTCCATAATAAAGGGTTGAACCCACTGCGTCACCTTCAACATAAACTGCGTTAAAAACACCGTCAATCTTTGAAATCAGGTACTCATTGGGTATCATAGTAGGGTGGACACGCATCTCTATTTCAATGCCTCTTCCTTCCAATCCGGGCGCTGGAGATGAGGCCTTTGTTATCGCAAGGAGTTTTATTTTATATCCGAGTTCAGAAGCAAACTCTATGTCTTGAGCGGATATCTTTGTAATGCCTTCTTTATATACCTTGTCATAAGACAGCGGCATTCCGTAAGCGAGAGACGAAAGTATCGCAAGTTTATGCGCTGTGTCTATGCCTTCAATGTCAAATGTCGGATCAGCCTCTGCATAGCCGAGTCTCTGAGCCTCTTTCAAAACATCCGAAAAGTCGGCTTTTTCATCGGTCATCTTGCTCAATATATAATTGGACGTCCCGTTGATAATGCCGTAAACCGCCAATATGTTATTGGCAACAAGTCCCTCCGTAAGCACTTTTATTATTGGTATGCCGCCTGCAACCGATGCCTCAAAGCCTATGCCTACACCATTTTTTTCAGCCTCTGCAAACAATTCATTGCCTTCTGTTGCCAGAAGCGCCTTGTTTGCGGTTACAACATGTTTTTTATTATTAACGGCCATAAGTATGAATTCTTTTGCCGGATGAATGCCGCCGATAAGCTCAACAATCACGTCTATATCAGGGTCATTTATAATAGACATTGCGTCGGTAGTAAGAGCGCCATCAGGGATATTAATGCCCCTGTCTTTGGTAATATCAAGATCCGCAATCCTTTTTAAAACAAAGTCAATCCCTGTCCTTTTCTTTATGATGTTTGCATTTTCAAGTAGTATCTTTGCAGTGCCTCCGCCCACTGTTCCGAAACCTATTATGCCTATATTGATAGTTTTTTTGCTCAATGGAACCACCTCTCGACAGGTTTTTTATATATTATGCTCTAATTGCTCTATTTCGTCAATTTTGTTGACAAAAAGTCCCTTTAACTAATAAAATATAATGGTAAACGGTTGCCGTACGCTTAAGCGTCTGTTGCCATATAATTACCATCGCTCAATTATGGTAGCAAGACGTTTTTTTTGACTGCAACATATTAAGGTTATATAATTAACTTTATATTATTGAGAGGTATGATAAATGTGCAGGCTTGCTGCTATAACATCTGCTGAATATTTTTCCCCGATGGAAAACATCCTCGCCCTGGAGACCATGAAGGAAGGACATGATGGTTCAGGGCTTGGCTTAACCCTTAAAAATCTCGGCGGCGAATTCGAAGGCTTAAAAGATTATCCCATATTGTCAGGCATCTGTTCTAAAAAGGGCATAAATGTTCTTGATGAGTTTATGGATAAGCAGGGGTTTAAGCTCAAATATGTATGGACCCCAAAGATCAAGAAGATGAAAAACGTGGTTTCCCGCGATTACTACTTTGCGAGGGTTTACAGTTATCCTGAGCATTACAAGAATAGGTCGATGCGTGAAAAAGAGGATTTGCTGATGAATACCCGGCTTGCGCTGAGGAGTATCGGTGAACGCGATGAGTCAATATTCGCCTTTTCCTTTTATCCGGATGTGATAACTCTGAAAGAGGTGGGAGACCCCCTCGAGGTGGGCGAGTTTTTCGGACTTGACACGGATAATCTTAAGGCAAAGATTGTATTTGCTCAGGGAAGGCAAAACACCAATTACGCGATCTATCTTTATGCCTGTCATCCGTTTTTTATACAGGGATATTGTTCCATGACAAACGGCGAAAACACGGCATTTGTGCCGATTAGGGAATTTTTGATGAGCAGGAAATTTCCGGGCTATATCGGCTACAACAGCGACAGCGAGGTGTTTACGCATATTCTGCATTACACAATAAGGCAACTGGGGTATCCGCTGACTTATTATAAGGATGTTGTAACCCCGCTGAAGGCTGCTGAAATCGGGATGCGTAAAGACAAAGAAGCTCTCGGCCTGGTGAAACGCTCATTAAGGCCATTGTGCATTGACGGGCCCAACATGGTAATCGGATTTACTCCTGAAGGCGCTTGTTTTATGCTTCAGGATTCAAAGAAGCTGAGGCCCGGAGTTGTTGGAGGCGTCAAGGGCAAATACGCTCTGATGTCTGAAGAATGCGGCGTTGACAAGGTAATCCCTGATAGAGAAAGGTCAAAAGACATATTCCCCATGAAATATGATATGGTCATTGTTTCACCCGGCGCAGAGGAGGTCAAGGTATGGAACCAGCTACAGGGCTAAGATTAGATCACAACCATAAATTATCTTTAAAAGAGTTTCCGTATATAATCAGGTGGAGGGATGACAGGTGCAAGAGATGCGGAAAATGCACGGCTGTCTGTCCGGTTAAGGCTATTGAAGCAACAGTAAAGGTGCAAAGGTCTGTGAAGTCAGAAGGGCCTGTTCCATCACCGGTTGCGGTAAGAAGCATTGCTCATGTTGTTGAGCAGGTTGATGACATGGAAAGATACTGCACTGGATGCGCTACATGCACGCTTGTATGTCCAAATGAGGCAATAGAGCCTGAATTCAATCCCCAGAATAAGTTTTTACATTACAAAAACAAAGGCGGAGAGGGGTACAAAAGAGGCGGCAGGAGAAATGACCCCTCTGTTTCCACCCTTGACAGACTTAAATTCACGAGAATATCCATGCTTACTGACCCGGCGCTTGATGCCGGAAGGCATGAATTCCGCGTTAGGTCGTATTTAGGAAGGATTTTACCTCCGGAAGAACTGCCCTTAACAACGGTAAACGGAGAACTGGCGGTTGATAAAGCGAATGCCGGGTTTATTCCGCCTGTGCGTGAAATATTCCCGATAATGATAGGCAGCATGTCAGTAGGAGCGCTTTCACCTCCCATGTGGGAAGGACTGGCAATGGGAGTCGCATATCTTAATGAAGTTGAAGGCATGCCTGTTGTGATGTGCTCAGGCGAAGGAGGCATGCCGCCCGGACTGTTAAGGTCAAGATACCTGAAATACTTTATTATTCAGATCGCTTCGGGATATTTTGGATGGGATGAAATAATACGCGCGATTCCTCATATGGTGGAAGATCCCGCAGCCATAGAGATTAAATACGGTCAGGGCGCAAAGCCTGGTGACGGCGGCTTGCTTATGGCCCAGAAGGTGCTCAAGCTTATCGCAAAGATAAGAGGCGTTCCGCAGTTTGTTGACCTCTCATCTCCTCCCACGCATCAGACGAAATACTCGATTGAAGAGGCGGTTGCAAAGATGATCCAGTCCATGTATATGGCATGGGGCTTCAGGGTTCCGGTATACCCGAAAATATCGGGCACAAAGACGGCAAGGGCTGTGCTTAACAACCTCGCAAGAAACCCTTATGCCGGGGCATTATGCATTGATGGCGAAGACGGAGGAACCGGCGCTGCGTATAATGTATCAATGGACAAGATGGGGCATCCCATTGCATCCAGTTTAAGGGAATGCTATCTTGACCTTGTAAAGCAGGGCAAACAGAACGAACTCCCGCTGATTGCAGCCGGGGGTATAGGCAAAAAAGGGAATCTTGCCGCAAATACCGCTGCCTTAATAATGCTCGGAGCATCAGCAGTAGCTATCGGCAAATATATAATGCAGGCTGCAGCAGACTGCTTTGGGGATGAATACAACCGTTGCAATCTCTGCAATACAGGAAAGTGTCCGAGGGGGATAACAACGCAGGATCCAAAGCTTTACAGGAGGCTTGATACTGACAAGGTTGCGGAGAGGGTTGTTGAGGTGTTCAAATCCGCTGATGTTGAGTTGAAGAAGATATTCGCTCCTATGGGGAGAAGCACTGAACTCCCAATAGGCATGTCCGATGGATTAAGCATAGATGATAAGGAAATGGCGGAAAGGCTGGAGATAAGCTATGCGTGCTAAAAAGTCGAATTCAGACATAAAGAAAACAGCCAGACAGAAGAAGATAAAAAGCCCTGTTTCCGGGAAGAAGGAAACGGTTACAGAAAAGACGGAGCCTGTTGTGTGGGGAAAAGATAATCAGTCCGCAACTATTTATGGCAATTTAAACAACCAGAGGGTTTCTTCACGGGTATTCGAGGAGCATATTCAGGAAGCTGTTAAAGAAGGCGCCCGCGAATTGCAGGTTATTGCCGATGGCCAGCACGGCATCGGAGGACGCATCTGGCCCAGAATTAAGGATGATAAACGCGAGGCTGTAAAAATAACCGTTGAAGGCCCTGTTGGACAAAGACTTGGCAGCATGGGCATGGACGGCACTGACATCGTCGTCAAAAACAGCGTTTCTGACGATGTTGGCTGGCTTAACTGCGGGGCAAAGATAACCGTGCTTGGAGATGTCACAAACGGCGCATGGAATGCTGCTGCGCAGGGAATTCTGTACGTGCAGGGCAGCGGAGGCGCAAGATGCGACACAATGACAAAGCATAATCCCAGATTCGAGCCTCCGCAGTCATGGTATTTCAGGAATGTCGGGGATTCGTTTGCGGAATTCAAGGCCGGCGGCATAGCTGTTGTCTGTGGTGTCGAGCCGAGGAATCCAAAGAATGTATTGGGCTACCGTCCGTGCGTTGGGATGGTTGGCGGAAGCATATATTTCAGGGGAGCTATTGAAGGCTTCAGCGAAAAGGATGTAAAACTTCTTGATTTAACACCTCAGGACTGGGAATGGCTCAAGGCGAATATGAAGCCTTATCTGAATGCCATTGACAGGGCGTCTTATTATAAGGAATTGACAAAATCGCCTGATGACTGGAAAAAGCTCGTTGCGTACACGCCGCAGGAGAAACGGGTCAGAAGGTGGTTTAAGATGTCTACAACCGATTTCAGAACCAACCTTTGGGAAAAAGAGGTCGGAAAAGGCGGCATTTTCGGCGAATATCTTGACCACGAGCTTACATTGCTGCCTTACATCACAACAGGCAAAGAAAGAAGGAACAAACCTTTATGGGCAAACGAGAAATACGCCCCTCCATGCGCGTACGCGTGTCCTACTCAGATACCGTCGCACAGGCGGGCATCGCTTATAAGGCAGGGCAGACTTAATGAAGCATTGGAACTGGCGCTGCAATACAGCCCGATGCCAGCTACTGTCTGCGGAGAGATATGTCCTAACCTTTGCATGCAGAGCTGCACAAGGGCACGGATTGACAAGCCGCTTGATATAGCCAAACTCGGCAGGCTTTCCCTTGACCTGCGTGTTCCTGCAAGAGCAGAGCCTACAGGCCACAAGATAGCAGTTATAGGCGGCGGACCTGCTGGCATGAGCGCTGCGTGGCAGCTTGCGCTCAAGGGACATAGTGTAAGTCTTTATGAGGCTGGCGATAAACTCGGCGGCAAGATAGAACAGTGCATACCAAGGGAAAGGCTTCCCCACGAAATACTCGAAAAAGAGGTGTCAAGATTTAAGGAGCTTGGCATTAATCTCCATCTCAATACAGTAGTGACTAAAGACAGGTTTCAAGATATATACCGTGAAAATGAGGTTGTTATCATAGCGGTAGGGGCGCATCAACCGAGAAAAATGACGTTTCAGGGTTCAGAAGACATGATATCAGCCTATGAGTTTCTTAAGGATATAAACATGGGAAAACACCCTGATGTCAAAGGTAAAAAGGTTGTGGTTATCGGCGCTGGAAATGTTGGAATGGATGTATGCTCTGAGGCGTTCAATTACGGCGCTGAATCAGTAATCGCTGTAGATATTCAGAAGCCGGCGGCATTCGGTGCTGAAATGGAAATAGCAAAGGCCAAGGGAACAGAAATAATGTGGCCAAAGTTTACCGAGCGTTATGACAAGGATGCAGGAAGGCTCTATTTTAAAGACGGCTCGCAAATGGACGCTGACTATGTTGTTATGGCGATAGGCGATGTCCCGAATCTGGACTTTATAAGCAGAGGCGTCCATACTGAAAGGGGCTGGATACAGGTAACCCCGAATTATCAGACGTCTGATGTGAAGGTGTACGCGATTGGAGATGTTACAGGCCTCGGACTTGTTACCCATGCGATTGGCCACGGCAGGCTTGCGGCTGAGAATATCCATTACCTCGTGAGCCACGCGCCCCGTCAGCCCGAAGTGAAGCAGGCAATATCCTACGACAGGATTAAAACAGAATATTATGATGTATGCCGCGGCGATTTCCCGATAGAGCAGGAGGCAAACAGGTGCATGTCATGCGCTGCATGCAGGGACTGCCACATGTGCGAGGCAACCTGCTATTGGGGGGCAATCAGCAGGGTCGAGCGCGAAGGCGGCGGATTCGAATATGTGGTTGACGAAGATCTGTGCATCGGGTGCGGTTTTTGCGCAGGCATATGCCCATGCGGTGTATGGGAGATGGTCGAAAATATTTAGGCAGACAGCATATTTTCGAATGCTTCGATAAGATATTTGTCATGTTCCTCGAACAGGTCATGCAGCCCCGAACTGAAACAGCCTGCTGCCCTCATGCGTCTTTCCTCAATATCAACCAAAGCCGCTGATTTTATCATATTATCTCCTATATTCGGCAGTTGACAGAACTGTCTTTCGCTCTAAACGCCCTTTTTCTGCCGTTCTAAGCTCATTTCACTACAGCCGTGAAACTCACCCTTTGGGTTCGGACACTCACGGCTGCTTAACGCTCCATTTCTCTAAGTACGCCAACGAAAAGAGGGCGATGCCGCTCAATTCAGCCCTTTCCAACTGCTGTTTTTAGGTTTATCATTGGCGATTTAATAGAAACAATCCAATGAATCAGAGGTATTTTTTTGGATTTACCATATAGTTTTGATGTGAAGAAGATTTTGAAGAGTTTTGTCCTTTGTAATTATCGGCAGGTTTAGATGTTTTGCAGTTGAGACAATTATTTTATCGTGAAGTTCAGGGACATCTTTAAGGTTAATCATTTTCTGGAGGATAAGATAGTCGAGGGGTATAATGAGAAAATTTTCACTTTCGTATATTTTTTTCAGACCTTCTTTTTATCAAAGATGCTTAATGCTTCTGCTATGACAATAGAGGGAATAAAGATGATGTTCTCTCCAGCCTCGCATTTTTCAAAAATCTCTGATGCGGTTGCTCCTATTTTAGGACTGTATGTAAACCACCAGATAAGGGCATGCGTATCTGTTACAAAGTTCATAAAAGCTCTATATTTCTATTTTGCCATAGAGGGACTTTTTTACTGATTTAACGTCCTCATCAGTAATATCTACACCTTTGAGGACGCCTTTAAGTTTGATAAGTTTCTTCCCGGAAGGGGTGAGCTTTTTGAGAAGCGATAATTTTAAACCGATAATTTCCTGTTCAATGGCCTCTACTTTATGGAGCATGTCCACGGAGTTTTTTGCCGCCGATGGTTTCATATCTATAATCTCCTTTCTCATAGACTCTCTCGTTGAACTGTACCATATGGATAATTTTTCTGTCAAAAGATAACGGGGAGGATACCACACAGGTATGATCATTATTGGAAAGGATTCCGGACACGGAAGGCAGAGAAGTCGGCGTGCTATACAGAAGGGAAATAGATTAATGCAAAATTCGCGGAAAATAGAGGCAGTAGATGAGCCTCTGGGGGGTATATATCAGTGTCTATGACACTATAGTCTTATGACTAATTACTGGCGCAGGGCTAACACATGCGTTAAAATACGCAGTGCTATGGGTATTTTACGCTTTTACATGAGGAATAGCACACTTTTTTATATGCAAAAAAATCAGCAAAGCAAGCGCCGACCCCGGTTATTACAAGCGCCTGAAAGTAGTGCGGCATTGTCGTGGAATGGCTGAGAATGCCTGATTTTACTGGCACTGACAACTCCTGGATCTAAATTTGGATAAAGGTTGTTAATCCAGCGTATTCTACGAAAATAGACGCTTGTGTTGTTTTCAATAGATATTAGGGAACAATAGCATAAAAATTGCTTGAAAAATTCTTCAAAAGTTAGGCATAATTCAAAATGCTCGGGGGTAGCTTTTTGACATTAGCGCTTCACTTCAAACTCTCACCGCATTTATGATAAAATGCCATGGTTTCTAAAAGTTCAATGAGTTAATGCGAACTGAGCTCGATGATAATTTGGTTGAAACTACAAAATAGAGCTTAAAACCTGCTCATATTAGTATTTTTGCCTTTTTTTGATTTGTTAAAAAAAAATAAGGCACACGTTCAATCATGAAGTGCAACAAGGAGGGAGACAGGCTGCAGAAGTTAAAAGAGTTGGTTGTTGCTTTGGCAGCAGTAGCCGTACCAATGGTTTTGGGCATTATGGGGTTTTATGGAGAGGCCATTGCCGCATGGTCAAATGACCATGATATAAATACCCCTATCGCAGCAGCAGGTAATCAATTTTGGCCAAATATAGCAAGCGACGGCGCGGGGGGGCTATTATTGTATGGCAGAATACCAAAGTCAATATTAATAATTCGTGGCATGAGTATTGTGAAAAAAAATGGGATATCTATGCCCAGCGAATGGATGCAAATGGCAATGTCTTATGGGCAGCAGATGGCATAGCAATATCAACATCAGCAGGTTGCAAAACATTGCTACAAATAGTAAGCGATGGAACAGGTGGGGCTATTATCACGTGGAGGGATTACCGCAGTGGCAATTGGTACATTTATGCCCAGAGGATAGATGCAAATGGCAATGTCTTATGGGCTACAAATGGAGTGGAAATCTCAACAGGAGGAGGCTATCCCCAAATAGTAAGCGATGGAACAGGCGGGGCTATTATTACAA
>JBBILM010000017.1:0-25336 GCA_037444915.1 Nitrospirota bacterium
AATTTTTTACGGTTTTTTAGAATATTTGTCGAGACCTCGTAGTCCCATTTGGCATAGGCAACTGACCCTGCCATGAGAAATTCATACAGCCTTCTTGGATAACTCATTTTCTTGCAAGCTCCCTTGTGATTTTGTTAATAAAGTTGTTAGTATTATTACGTTTATTATCTTATTTTACCCTTTCAAATTCCATATAAAGCTTATATTTTTTGCCGCTCGCAGCAGCCCACGTATATGCTATCGGTGTGCCGCCTGCCCCGATAAAAAGCCTGTGCATGAGAATGCAGTGTGACTGCTTGTCAATTCGCAGGATTTCTGATGCATATTTATCGATTTCTGACATCTCGATGGTTTGTATAACCTTAGCTACCTTTTTAGTCACCTTTTCCTGAATAAGATTATAGAACGAAATATTACGAATTTCTTTATTATCCAGTGCGGGCATCAAAGATAGCGGGATAAAAGACTCGTCAATATTGACTGGCTCGCCATCAACTATTGCCTTGGAATGTATGTAGTATACTTCCTCATGTGCTCCTAAGTACCTTTTAACATCTTCCCTTGATTGCCTTATCCCTCTCTCTAATATTTCTCTCCTTAACTTCACCTCCCCTCCGAATAGATTGTCTGTTAATCTCGTCTTCATTGCAATGCCAGTTACCGGCAGTACATTTGCAACAAATGTCCCAAGACCTTGTTTTTTTATAAGATAACCGTCTGACACAAGGTTGTTCATAGCCTGCCTTACAGTTATCCTGCTCACATTATACATACTGCAAAGATCATCCTCTGAAGGTATTTTATCTCCGGCACCCCATTTTCCTGAATTAATTTCATCTAAAAATATGCGGGTGAGCTGAATGTATAACTTCTCCTGATCAAGCCTGTCTATTTTTTTTCGTATATTTTCAGGGATTCATCTTTCATGATAAGGTTATAATATTATAATGACATAACAGGGTCAATACATTTTTAATTATAGATTAGTTAAAAAAAGATTATGGACTGCCTGCATTACATTTATCCCCTCGATGAGCAGGCATAGATACCTGAAAAAAACTTTGCAATTCAGGGGGGTGAAGTTGTATATGATAGCTATGATTGTATTTCATTGGTAAATCAGAATGCCGCAATTAGTCTGAGATTATTGTGGCATGGGCAGATAAACGGCTTTATCCAGATACATCGGCCGTGGTGAGCGCGGTCGAGATTTTGGCGATGAGGTCAAAAAAAAGGGTGGATAGATTATCCACCCTTTTATAATTAATCGCAGTTTAGCTGGCATTTACTGATGCCCCGGCTGTCTCCTTGACCTCAGCAGGCGTTCTTAATGCTGCTGCCATATAACCGCCTACTGTCCCTATTATTGAACCGACTACTATATGCACAAACGCTGTGCTTAATACTCCAAGAAGTATTCCCACTGCCGTGAACATCCTCACAAATACTGAAGGCTCTACTGTTCCTATCAGATGCTTAAGAACTACCAGAGACCCGTAACTGCCAAAATAAAAGCCCGGAATCAATCCGAAGATTAAAAAGGTTACTATCCCTATTGCCGCCCCTGCCTTGGTTCCTGTCCTTACTACCTGCTGTTTTGTTTTCATTTTACTCCTCCTTTTGTTTTGATAATGATTCTGTTTTTTTAAATTAAAACTTAGCTTTAATGCTAATTTATTTTGACCTTCCTTCTGCGCTTATCCCTGTTACCTTTGCTTCCCTTGATGAATCTATCGCGTATCCAATAACCCACCCTGTTAAAGATGCGCCAACCACAAATACCAAACCAGCTACCATTATGCCTAAAACCATCAATGCGCCGATTATCAGCCTCGATATTACTGTCGGCTCTACAGGTAATCCAAAAAGGCTGCCAGCTATATTCAACCCGATTACTCCGCCTATGAATGAACCATGCAATAACCCGATTATAGCAAACAGTACAAGACCTGTACCAGCTCCGATATATAATCCTTTTTTTGATGCTGTCTTTGTTTTCATTTTTGTTTCCTCCCTTTTTGTTCTTTGTTATTTCTTATTTATAATAAAGCATATTCCATGCCAACTATAATGCTATTGATATTTAAAGGAAATCTGTCTGGAGATTTTCGCATTGCTGCAAAATGACCTGATTTGTTTGCAGTTTTGCAAAAAAAAAGTAGAGGAACGTGCTAATAAATGAATAACATGGGGTCTTTGAAGGAGTGGCACTTGCTGCACAGCGCCTTTGCGCTTGCGCCTCCCACAACCCATGAATGCGGCTTATGGCAGTAAAGGCAATCAAGCCCCTTTTGCATATGCAAACCGTGCTGGCCAACCGATGCCTCATTGCGATGGCATTCTTTTATACAGGTGGAAGATGTAGGCCTGATTTTTTCATGCGGCTTGTGGCATTGGTGGCACAGGAGTCCTGACATTGCGCCTTTGGCAGGTATGTTTTTGTGGCATTGAACGCATCTGTCCCTTGGTATCATGGAGGGAGTTTTATCAGTAAATATATGGCATTTAAGGCAGGAAAACGCCTCCATTCCTATTCCGTGCACGCCTTTATCCGCATGGCATCCACGGCACGAATCTTCATTTGGATGAAAATCATGGACTGTTCCTTTATGGCACACCTTGCAGTCAATCCTCTGCATAAATACATGCATAGCATGGCCATAGGATTTGGTCAGCACTATCGAGCCCTGCGAAATTTCATCCATGTGACATTTTTTACACGCCAGCCACGGCTTTAATCTCCCGTGCGTCTGGGAAAACGGTGCATCTCCTCCGGCAACAAAGGCCATAAGGAGCTGATTCTGTTCAATAATGGTTAACTGATGGCATTTCTGGCATATGATATGGCTGTGCTGGCTTTTTCGCCATTCCCTGAAAGGCTCTTTCATCAGATGGCAGGAGGTGCAAAATTCCGGTTCATCCTGAGTATGACGATAATACCGATAGCCTACAATAATACCTGCCAAAGAAACTATTACAATAGAGGCGAGCAAAAAACCCTTAACGTGTTCTATAATGCTTAAAACCGTGTCTGTAATTTTAATTTTGCCCTTTTTCATGAAAGTGATTACAGCCTTTTCTTATAATTAAAAACCGGAAAGATATTAGCAAATATCCAGAATAAAACAAAAGGCATACCCATTATTAATAATGCCCCAAAAACGCCTTCCTTGAACGTTTCATAATCGTGTGGTATAAAAGGGATGTGATAGTGCATATAACCGGCAAAAGTCAGGGAAAATGCCTGGCCTCCTATAACTACATTCCACCTCATCATAAAGACCCCGAACAAAACGAGCAGAGCGCCAGCAACAGTTCTTTTTATTGTCAAGCCCGGCAATAGAAATATGACAAGCGGTACAAGATTTCCGAACCCGTATTGAAGCACGAATATATTGAAAAAGTCCTTCCCGTAAATAACGCTTCTGATAATATCCCACGCCTTTACTGCCGTATATCCTCTGAAAATGAGATCAAGTAGTTCAAGTGTTATGGCGAATACAAGAAACAAAACGAGGTATTTTGCCGTAATTTTTATAACGCCCAGATGTTCTTCAGCAGCCAAATGTTCGGGCTGAGAGGCTTGCAAGCTTATATTCCTGCGCTTAAGATAGTATTTTCTAATTCCGGACGCAGCTATATAAGTCAGCATGCAAAGCGCGATGCCGGACACGATCGCGGACATTATAAATATAACCGGCATAAGAGGGGTCATCCACAGGGCGTTTGCCTTTACAGAACCAAAGATGAATCCAGCGTATCCATGAAGAAAACATGCCACAGGAATGCCCGCGGCTGCGAGTAATCTGACCATTTTTTCGTCTTTTTTCAAGGCCTTTTCACTTATGTCAAAAGAACCGAGAGTCAGAAGTCCGAAAACAACATACTTTATTTTGTCAGTGAAACTTTTATCAGATTTAGTCATTATGAAAAGGGTTGTTTCTACAAAGTGTTTTCTGTAGACAAACCACAACTCTGAGGCAACGATGGCCCCGTAAGCGCTAAATACAATGCCGAATGCAGCGATTGCCGATGTAAAATGAGGCGTCATGAATACGTAAAAACCTCTTATGGGCTGCATCAGATGAAAAAGCAAAGGCATAGGCGCGACGAATAAAAGCGCGAATGAAAACACCAGAGAGAATTTCGACATATCTTTAAGCTGCTTGATTCCAAAAACATGGTATAGTGATGACAGGACAAAGGCGCCTGCAACAAGCCCGGTCATAAAAGGATACATCACAATCTGTATGCTCCAGTAAACGTATTCATTCGGGTAAACAAACAGCTCTTTTATTGTCCATGCCTCGCCATGCACCATGGCCTATCTCACCTCCTTGTCAAGCCCTATATAATACACCTGCGGTTTTGTTCCATACTCTTCCTTCAGAACTCCCACCCTTTTGGTCAGTATGATATTGGCGATCGGATCATCCGGATTCCTGATATTGCCTATCATGCGGGCGCCAAAAGGACAGGCATCAACACATGCTGGGTTCATGCCATTGCTGATCCGGTGGTAGCAGAAATTGCATTTTTCAGCTACCTTATGAACCGGATGAAAGAATCTTACCCCGTATGGACAGGCCATAATGCAGTATCCGCAGCCGATGCACCACTTTCTGTCAACAAGGACAATGCCATCAGATGTTTGATATGTTGCTCCAACAGGACATACCTGCACGCAAGGGGGATTTTCACACTGGTTGCATAATTTGGGTACAAAAAAGGCCTTTTTTATATCTTCATTTCTGATGTCATGATACCTGTTTTGTCCGAGAGCGATTTTACTCAGAGCGAATCCATCCCTTGCCCCTTTCGGAGTGTCAGCGAACATCTTCCCGTCCTTTGTTATCACATACCTCTCGACCCAGGTTCTTGTAATGTTGGCATCATACGGAATTTCGTTTTCCAACTTGCAGGACTTCACGCAGAGGCCGCAACCAACGCATTTATAAGTATCAACAAGAAAAACCCATCTCGTCGATGCTTTTTGAGCGTACAATTTATTGGGGTTTGCGATTTCCAAAGCAGCAACCGGTAAGGCAACGCCAACCAGACTGCCAAATACGCCTTTTAGAAAATCTCTTCGGGTCATCATTTGGATTCTCCTGAAACAGGATTATGAGGATTATGACACATTGAACATTCCATGTCAGGATGGTGATCATCCGGGTCTATGCCTTTAATGTTAGCCCTGTCGCTTGAGTGATAGGGAAGGCTTGCGTGGCATCTTAAGCATTGTTGTCTGCTTTTGTCTATTTCGAGTTTAGGCGGGCTTGCCGGATGGTCATAAGCCGGGCCGTGACAATTTTCGCATTTTACAATGACATGCGGCGACTGATTTATGGCATCGTAGTTTTCAAAATGGCAGTCCCTGCAATATTCGTCATTAAACTTATATTTGACCGCAAATGCCTTCCATTCGGCCTCGTTGCCAGCGCGGTGCCAACCATACATATAGCCGCGATCTCCTGTCCCGAAATCAGCAGGAACTATTATAAGCCTTATAGCCATGATAACAACAACCATGCCTATTATTACGAGGAACGGTCTTAATGCATGATTCCGCATGAATTAGCCACCCATGGTATTTTTATTTAGCATCGCGTTATTTTTTTTACATTTTTCTGAACTTCTTAGGATCCTTGTATTCGTGACACTTCACGCAATCCCTCTTTGCCTGATCTTCCTTTAAAATCCATACATGCGGTTTATGGCAATCCTTGCAGGACATGCCAGCGCTGCTTATATGAAGCTTGTGCACATCTGATTCCATAACACTACTATGGCATTTTACGCAGTCATTCCAGTCAGGTCTGGCCTTATTATGAGGTTTATGGCACTCATAGCAGTAAAATTTCATCGGAGCATCAGCAGGCAAGTTTATTTTTTGCGATTTTCTGATGGTTTCCTCAGAAGGCTGAAAATGTCGCACATCCAATGTACCGTCAGAGATAAGTTCCTCTCTTATTGATGCATCACCATGACAGAACAGGCATTTCTTTGGGCCTGGCTTTAAATCCGGGGTGCGGTCAGTGTGGCAGTTGAGGCATGCCAACTTCTCCATGCCTGTTCCATGCACTTCTTTACCAACGTGGCATTTAAAACACAACTTCTCATCAGCAGGAAATTTGTGGACAACGAATCCATGACAATCCGTGCACTCAAGTCCTGCGGCATCTGCATGTCTTATATGAAATCTCGAACTCTTTACTAACGGCGCCTGCGGATATTTTTTATTAGTTTCCCAGTGGCATTCCATACAGAATTTTTTGGGCACAATCACTTTTCCATGCCGCGGCTCCACAGTTTTATGTCCAAGAAACACGAATCTGTAAAGCTGCGTCACCTGCTCCTTTTTTGTGGAGTGATGGCAGTCCTTGCAGATAACAACGGCATGTTCACTCTGTGCCCATGAATCCTGGGCATAGTCATGCACGTGGCATAATACGCAAGCATCCGGATCAGTATTGAAATAATTATTGACCTTATAAGCTGCAATTCCACTTGCAAGCGCGATAACCAAAAAAATGGCGATAATTATGGTCTTGGCTTTGTGAGAAAGCCCGTAAAGGCTGGAAATTATCTTGTCGAGCAAAGTCATCGGATTAAACATTAAACATCCTCCTGAATAGATAAGTTATTGATTGTAATTATTAGTTTATAAGTATATATTATAGCATGACTGAGTGAAATGTTGAAACTGATTTTTTTTAAAAGTGCACGGATATTCTAATGAGAGCAGCTTTAAAGATGCCAGATAAGAAGTTTAATTATCAAAAGGCCAAAGTCCATAAAAGCTTCCATTTAGTTGTGTGTTTTCAATTACAAAGCCCCTAAATTGCTTATAAAGTTGATAATCAATAGTTCCAGGATTTTGCCAAAAATTATCAAGATTCCCCTGATATGTTAACCCTTCTATATCATATATGGCATTACCCATTACCTTTGTCGGAGCGCCGTGATAAAGAGAGGACATTCCAGTCGTGCTATTTATAAGAACAACTCCGAGGCTATTTCTGATAAGTGATGGCAGGTGTAAATCATGCACATATATAACCCTTTCAGAAATATTATGCTTTTTTGCATAAAACTTAATAATATTGTCATAATTTTTGTGTCCTCTATCCATAGGATGATGTTTAAAAACAAGAAAATGATCTTTTGATGCGAATCCGGAAAAGGAGGTTATTACTTCTTCTATAAAATCGTTTATTGAGCTATATTTGCTGTGATAAATTATCTGACTGTCGTCAGCGACCTGAAGAGGCGCGAAAAAATATCTTTTTTTAAGATGTCCCATAATCATGGCATTTATGTTTTTTTCTTTTATGCGATATGCAAGTTTTCTAATTCCAGATCTAATCCATAATAAAGGTTCTTTAACAAAGGAAAATTTCTTGGGATATCTGTAATGTGGATAACGCCAGCGCATCAACAATTCGAAAAAATGATATATAAACGCGTTGATGGCAATTTTATAGAATCTTTTATTTGCAGGCTTCGCCTTTTCAATTTCACAGTTGGGGAGCGACAGATAAAATTGGGGATTGCAAGGAATCCGTGAATGCCCGTTAATGCCATGTTTTTCGAATGTGATATGGTTTGGTCTTATGTAGCCTTCTTCAAAAACAAAAACAGGCACTCCAATCTTTTGAGCAATTTTTATGGCAATCTGATGATATGACCTGCAATCGTTAAACAGAAATATGCAGTCAATTTTTTTTTCTGTTATAAAAGTTTGCATGAAATTTGCCCATTTATCAATATGCTTAGTGAATGAATAGGCATTAGGACAGGGATAAAAAAACATATCCCCGCCATTAAAATTAATCTTATAAACTTCGAGCCCGTGTCTTTTTAAATACGCCCCGAACTTTGTAAAAAAAAATCCCCTCGGCCCCTGCAGAAGCAAAGCTTTTTTGTATGTCTTTATTTCATCTATTATCATCTTTTGCATTATTGTCTCTTTACAACCAGTCCTCGCATATTGAAATGCATCATTATAACATTATGAAAACTTTCCTTTCGAGTCATCTATAAAGTAACATTTGCGTATTTTGTTCTTGTTGCTATTGATGTAATTCCGTGTCGCAAAGCTGAGACAGGCGACAGACCTGTGCATTTGATTTCATTCTGTAGCCAATCTGCATGAACATGGCGCACCTCAACAGGAATTTCGGATAACCCTAATACACGCGCTATCGCTGTTCGGTGTTGGCCTCCGGGCAAAAAACACAGTTGGCCAAGTTTTCCAATTGCTATTCCAATGCTTCGATCTTTTGATTTAGATTTAAGGTTGTCAGGCAATTTACTGTGGGATATCAATCCATAGTTTTTGATTGAGTAGTACAGCGCTACGAAACGATCAAAATATTGATCTATCAAGTCTCTTTTGGTGAGCAGAATCTGTTGTCTTCTTAAAGGGGCGCCTTGTTCGGCTGCTTTGAGATACTTTTCATATGACTTGGTTGAACGATAATTCCAGTTATGATTATGCAATTCTTCAGCTTCAATATCTACAGAAGAAGTTCCAGCCCGAACCATGATTCCCTCCCATTCACCTGCGCTTAAAAAATAATCAGAGACATGTAATTTGCGCCCACTTTCATTAATCCAGTCTGCCATGACAGCAACGATCTCATCCAATTTGCAATTTATATGAAGGCGCTCTCCAAGGCATTTTATAACAATCGGAACTGGAACATAGAACCCCCTGCCAGCTTTTCCCAAGGTTTGTAGTTTTCTGAACAATAAACAGTTCAGAAACATCTCCCGCTTGAGTAAAATGGCAGCGACACGAGAGATTTTGCGCTTCAACGAACGCTTGCGCAAATCCGATACCGAAGCTGCCTCGGTTAGCCTGACATATGGTACTCTCTCTTTAGTCAAATCCTGCTCCATTGTGACGAAAACAGTGTGCTGACCTTTCGAAATTGTCGCCACAGGAAGCCCGCCTTGTTGCTGCCTAATTCACCAAGCGCTTCTATCTTGACACGCTCTTCGATGATGCGCTGAATCACTGTCTCGCACTCGACATAACTCCGGGTCATCCAGTCCCAGTACCTCGGATAGATGAGCAATGCCCCAGCTACCAGATCATCTAACGACAAACGTCTGTTTCTGCGGGGCACTGGCAGACGATCTTCTGTCAGCCCCCATCCAGCGTAAAATGGTCTGCCGAATACCACAACGCGCTTGCCGCGAATAAGGGCGTCAAAACCGGAAAGAGAGGTCATAGTATGCACCTCGTGAGCCGCATCGATGCAGCTTAACACACTCATAGTGGTTTCCACGTAATCAGCATATTGCTGAGCTGAGTTCAAATCTATTTTTCCCTTTCTATTTCGAGCCATAACATCAGGGTGAGGTTTGTAAACAATGAAGTCATTGGGGTGAGCTTGACGCACTGCTTTAAGCAAGTTTGTATTGGTCTTAACATCTTCGCAGCCGAGGCGGATTGAAGCATCGTCTTCTACCTGTCCAGGAACAAAGATTATTTTCTGAGAGGGAGAATTCCTCAGAGACAATTTATAGGGAGGTTCAATATTGTACTTTGTAATTTTATGATTTACAATCATATCCCGCAATTTTTGGGCACGACTTATCAATTCAGGTGAAAACTGACTGCAGTTCAATATATATTCGAGATCACTAATGTTTTGAGGATTATAATAGATGCCCCTTTCGTCAATGACAAGAGACATGGGAGGTACGAAGTCAGAGCCGAGTCCAACGGATCTTATAAATCCATCCTCCATTCTCCATACTGGGATATTCATGAAAGCGCTAATTTTTTTTATATCATCTGTGTCATTATTTCCCCAGACTATTATTCTGCTTTTATTGTTGAGACCTTTCTTTATAGCATGTTGAGCATTTTTTACGAAAACCACTTTATTCGTATATCCCTGCATAAAGGGTCGTACGTAAGAATGTTTCCACCACCTAAAGCCAATGCAATAGGAATCCATATTATTTTCTAAGGCATGGTTTTTTTGTCTTATCAAATGATTAATAACATCAAAAATATCGCCTCTTTTCCCGGTTAAGGGGTTAATATATCGGGCATATTTTATATAAGCTGCAGCGAATATTTCAGTTGCTGTTCTTTTTTTACTCCTTCTTTCACAAGAAATGCGGTCGTCGGTAAGCCCCCACCCAGCATAAAAAGGCATCCCAAAACATACGACAGGTTTGTTCAAAAGCAATGCTTCAAAACCCATTTGTGACGATACTACATACACCTTATCCATCAATTTCATAAGCGACAAAGGATTCACATCATCACTAATAATAAAGGTATTGGAATTTTCTTGTGCTCCCAATAAGTAGCCTCTCTTTTTGCCTGCTATCACATCAGGATGCACTTTTATGTAAATATCAGCTTCAGGGTTTTCAGAGCAGGCCGCCTTATACATTTCAGCAAATGAATGTTTGTCTGCCATGCCAAGTATTACAGACATATCATTAAGAGTCTGATCAACAACCAGCACCTTTTTTTGTCTCCTGCCTCTAAATATATCTTCATTTATATCAGGAGCATGGTTATATTTGCTCAAATTATGCTCTATCATCAGGTGAACTGCTTTTTGAGCATTATCAATCAGTTCAGGAGTTTCCCAACCATCTGAATTCAGCATATTTTCGAGAAGAGAAGGGCGTGTTGCGTCGTAATAAATTCCTACTTCATCAACAACCATTGATAGAGGAGCATTTCCTTTTACTCCCAGTTCAAAAGAGCGCAAAAACCCGTCTTCAATCGAAATGTAAGGCAGACCATGTTTATCAGCAAACCTTCTTGCCTTTTTTGTAGTAGGTTTGAGTCCCCATCCGGCAACAACATCAACTTTAGAATTAAATCTGAATGGAAAAAAAACTATTCTTTTGTTAAGCAAGGGCTTCAGATAAAGATTTCTCCATAACTTCCATGAAAAAACGCCTACTGTTTGCTGCTTATTTGTTTTATTATTCATCATTTTTGAACTTATGATTTACGGGAAATGGCATCAAAGTCTTGTCCGAATATTACCAAATCAGGCAACTAACTCATTGATTTTGTTAGAAATAAGCTGTAATATTTGAGCGCCCAAGTTTTTAAATGAAAATAAATATTTATAAAAAACCTTGTATCTAAGTTTTAAAAGTCACAAGTCAGGGCTGTTGATAATTCCTCTTGCTGTAAGAAATGTAATAATTTTATCCACATTTTCGTCAACTGAGCAGTTTGCGCTATCAAGAATCACCTCAGGGTCAAAGGGTTCTTCATAGGGAGATGATATGCCCGTAAAATCCCTGATTTTTCCAGATCGAGCCTGTTTATAATGCCCCTTAACATCTCTCTGTTCACATATTTCAATGGGACATTTGCAATATATCTCGATAAAATTTTCGTCTCCAACAAGCTTTCGCACTTTTTCCCTGTCATTCCTGAACGGAGAAATAAAGGCGGTTAAGGCTATAATGCCTGCCTCGATAAATAATTTGGTCATTTCTCCGATGCGGCGTATGTTTTCGATTCGGTCTTCTTTTGAAAAACCGAGATCAGAGCATAATCCATGCCTCACATTATCGCCATCAAAAACATACGTATGACAGCCTATTTCAAACAGCCTTTCCTCTACTGCATGGGCGATTGTAGATTTGCCAGAATTCGAAAGACCGGTAAACCATAATAGAACACTTTTGTGTCTATGCATCCGCATTCTATCATTTCTTGTAACATGGGCATATTGCCAAATAACATTATTATTTATGGATGCTTCTTTATTCATTTTTTATTATTACTCCTTAAATAATTTTTATTCACTCTTATTCCCCCTTACCAAAGGGGCAACAACTCCCTTTAATTCCCCCATACCAAAGGGGCAACAACCCCCTTTAATTCCCCCTTTGTTAAGGGGGATAGGGGGTTGTTTCAGAAAGATTCCCGACGCGCTCCGCTTGCGGGAATGACATACAACTAATGTCGTTGTGTATAGTTATGCCTTTTCCTTTTCTAATAATTCCTTTAGGCGCTTTGCCATTGTAATCTTTACAACTTTTCGAGCCGGAACTTCTACCTCACTTCCAGACTCAGTTTTTTTAGTGGAAGCAGGCTTATTAATAACCCGTAAAACTCCGAATTTGGGTATTCTTACCTCTCCGGAATTTTTTAGTTCCTCGGCAACGAGTTCAAAGAATTCATTTACTACAGCCACGGCAGATTTTGTAACCGCTGGTTTATTAAATCTCCATGTTACGCGGTCTTTAAGTTTTTCAGTTAAATCTTTTGGTGTCAGCATAAAACTACTCCTTTTGTTTTATGAAATTACCCTTCCGTTCGTTTGCATAATATGATCCCCGCTGCATTATATTAAGCTGAGACCTCATTTCTGTCAAGGGATTTTTAGCAGTATAGAGAAGTCGGCTCTAAAATAGACAGAAATTTACAAAACGATTACAGATCATAATAGCCTTTTAATTAATGCATCGCGAATAAACTGCTTCGGCGAACGAATAAATTTGCGCAACTTGCGCCGTAAACGATGCTCTCGATCAATATGATATGGTTGTGCTTTATTTTTAGCATTAGCCGGAGATAGTGTTAGATGCCCTGATACATAGCTGCGCCATGAGAAAGGATAACGTAATTTACCAAGTCCACACTGGATTCTTTGTCCGTCTAAAATAAGATTTTCAATAAGCACACTATCAATTTGTTCGGCCTCACCGGATGCAAAAGCCCTTAAATTATTAATTTTCTGATTATCTTTGGCTGAAGTTTTCATATCATCAGATGGCGGATTGCTGACAGCCTTGCTCGAAAAGCATATTGAAGTGGAAATTGTTTCCGGATCGGCAAAATATACTTGAATATTCATACTACGTGCAAGTTCAATTATGGCATTGTATCTATAGAGTTCTTTTAAATCATAGCAGAAAATAAATATCCTGTTGAATTTATCGGATTTAATTCTATTAACAAGTCCGTCAAGGACTGAGTTTTTGTTGACAACAAAAGAAAGCCTATACCCTGCAAGTCGCAATGGCAAAAAATATCTCCACTGTTTTTCATCTTCAAGGATGCATAAAGCTTTTTGTGGCCGTGACAAAAAATCAAGTTCTAATATATTTTCGGCATTTTTAATATATTGTGACAAAATTTTGTTTAATTTACCCCTATAAAGATCTTTTTCAGTTGTCCAATACCCTTTTTCCGATGGTCTTGGATGCCATATATGAAATGATTTTAGGCCAATAGATTCAGAGGGATAACTAAATAACTCCATTAGTCTTCTGAATCCAGCGTAGTCTTTAACTTTAAAAAATGATTCATTTAAAGGGCTATACAAATCTTTATTAATATGGTTTGGCATTGGAATATGGTTGGTTATTACAGCCAAACGAATAAAAAATTCGAAGTCTTCTGATCCGTGACCCCGAAACTCAGTACAATATCCTCCAACCTTGCTGAAAAGATTGCGATGACACAGAAAATTATTTGAATAGGGAGCGACAAACTCAAATGTTACGCCGAATTCTGTATAAGCTCCATACAAGCTCCATTCACTGACTAATCTATCCCTTTTCTCTGCTGAAAGTGATTCATATAAACGACTTTCTGCTTTTGACACATGAAAGGCAGGCATAGTAAAACACCGTAATGGATATTGCCTTATCTCAAACCTATTACAGATCTCAGCGAGTTGACCAAAGAAGCCTCTCTCATAAATGAAATCTATATCAGTGAAAAATATAAAGTCAGTCTGAACATATTGGAAAGCAAAGTTTCGGGCAGCAGCGAGTGAAAATTCTCCAAAATCATCTATATGATAATACTGTGCTTCTATTTGCTCGCAAACGCTGCGAATTATATTTGCATATGTCTCCGATGAGCCAAAATCGAGTATAAGATATCGCGGCTTAGGCAGGTAATTATCCTTCAAGCATTTCAGGCGTTCGACAACCCATGGATTAATATCGCTCAAGCGAATAGCAATGCATACGGTTATATCGGACGGTGCTACCTGAGCTGCCGTAGAAGGCTTTGTTAAAAAGTAAACGTTATCAGGTCGCATAGCTATATTTCATTTAACCTTTTATCAACCTATCCTTGATCTCGTCCATTGCATATTGCGCTTTTTCATCTGTAACCTTGTAATCAGTCAACCTGATAACAATTGGCGTTTTCCCTGCTTTTTGAATCTTCGTCAGACAATCATGTGTCTCCATAATGTCGGCAGCTTTGCTCCAGCATTCAGGATGCGGCGCATTGCAGCTTTTGTCTTCATTAGGCAGACATGCAATGATCAAAGCACGCGGGTCATATATTACTACATCAGCCATCTCGTTATGAGATGGAACACTAATAACGCAGCCAATGATCCTTGTCGGATCAAGATGAATCATATCGCACAGGAAGTTAGGGTTTTTAATGTCCCGCAGATAAAAATTATTCTCAGGATAACTTGGATGCTCAGCGCCGGGTAGGGCATAATTGATCCTATCCGGATCAAACAGCTCGCAGTAGCATCGTATCCGAGGGTGTTGATTTAATATCCTGCGCAAAGGTTCGATATCAGCTTTGGCTGGAGATAATATAACAAAATAAGGCAGGCGGTTCCATTCAAGGTCTCCGTACCACGGATCGCTGGCATTGCCGATAACCCGTGTATTTGGAATGCCCCGGTATTGAAGTCTGAGAAAGCAGTCAAGGGGTTCCGCATGATTGCGTGGTTTTAATGGCGGAAGAGGGCATGCGGCTGATCCCTCAATATGCGCGTCAAGCGCGTCCATAAGTTTTTCGGCATAAGGCGAAATCTTGCGCGCGAAAAAATAATTTTGTTGCAGTAAAAAATTGAGGTGGTCATTATAGAAAACAACCGGAACTCCTTGAGGTGTAAAGTGATAGAAAGAGAGTCTGCGCGGAGCAATTTTCTCTTCAGAAACAATTGCAGGCACCATCGTTTGAAAGAACAACTCATCTGGAACCCATGTGCTTTTAAAAAAACGGCGGATGTATGGAAGCTTGCTGCGGGATAAAATCTCGTTAGCTGTATTCCATGTGAGCGTCCACCATTGAGAGCCGAAATGCGCCTTTAAGCCACCAGGCATTTTCCGCTTTAGTCCCAACCAACGCTGCAGCTTCCAAAGTGTGTTGAATAGTTTGCGGTGTGTACGCCAATTAGCCCAGTGGCGGTACTCGTACCTTTCTTTTGACAAACCGTCAGTTACCCAGCGTTTTTTATCAGGATCGACACATTCGATATATTCGAGCCCGTCATATGTCCTCAGGAATTCTTTCAAATGCGATAAAGAACTTATAGGATAATCAGAGCCACTCAGTAAAGTCACATAATTTATATGCCGACCGGAAATCTTGACTTGCTCAAGACAGGCTAAAGTAGCTTCAACCATAGACCATTTGCCCCATCGAACGTCAAAGCTTTGAGAAAATCTAACATTACTGAAGCCTTCATCAGACATCTTCTCGCGAAAAAATGCCCGGATATCAAACTTGTTCTTTTTGTCCCAATGGATAACCGCCAGATCGCCGTCCGTTGTCAATCTGTTAACCAACCGGAAAAGATTTTGGGGGTGATCATGAGCAAGAATGATAAAAGCCAGATTCATTATTTTTCCCTTAAAACCATCGCCCCAGATTCATCAGACCCAGCTTCACGCACTGCTGCCAGCCTTCATATTTGACTGAGCCCTGATGCCAAAGCCTGAGGCCGTTATCCAGTTCGTTTTTGTAACGTATATATTCTTTCGATAGGCCGTAATGCTGTTTCCTTTGCATTTCCTCTACAACCTTATCTTTGAAAGAAGAAAGAAACTTGAAATGAAGAAGGCAGCCTGTCGGGGCCAGACCATTTTTGAAGTGAGGTCGGTTGAGACGCCGTGGCCACAACATATGAGTTGAGGAGATAAATGAAAAATGAGGCTGCCATTTGACAAGAACTGTTTTGTTAATCGCCGGAGCTTCAGATGGATTGTCTCTGCAAAAAACCCGTCTTCTTACGCCGCCGCGTATCCACCATTCTCCATAATTTTTCTTTATTTCTTCCTGATAGTAACCTGTCTTATCGAACCAGTTGCAAACCTCAAGAGGGTTCTGCCCCGGTTTGTACACAGCATCTTCAATATATCCGTCGCTGTACATATCCAGCATGATCGAAAAGAAAGACTCCTTTGAATTCTGTTCCAGAAATTCGGTCAGCTCCCGCAAGCTGCGCGTCTCTATGTAAGGATATACCAGGAACTCGTCGGGGTCCAGCATCAGGCACCAGTGGCCGGAACCATAACGGCGAAGGATATGATTTGCCCAGTAAATTCCGAATTTTGAGGCCTTGTAACTGTCTTCTGTGTAAAAGATCGAACAGTCGGGCTCGCCGGAAAGCATATCAACAAGCCCGTCTGTCGAGCCGTTGTCAATAAAAATGAAATGCCCGACTCCGAGATTCCGGTAATAGCGGAGAAAATAAGGAATCCTGAAACTTTCGTTTCTTAGTATTATAACTGCTAATATATCTTTGTCCTTTATGCGGTCTGTTTTATCATCGAGACACACCATGTTCTTAGAGTGTGCGCGGTATAATCGAGGCAATCTAATACGATGGTGATAGTAATTATTAAATTTATGTCTTAGCCCGATGTTCATTTTAAGTAATCAATGGCACGCTTTTCTCTTTATAAACGGCTGAATGACTAAATAGTCAAAGCATGTTTATTTAAATGCTTTGCTTATTACCACTTTGTTTTATTAGGCTCATAAGTTTCATGCCACACACGCTCACCACCATATGTATAGTTTTGCTCAAGAGATGGAAAACGGTTTTTAATTCGATTATTAATGAGGGCATAATATTGATCAATATCTTTTTCCAAACGCCAATTACCCTTTGCCCTACTACGATTAATAGATAGCAAATACATTTCAGGATGAACCACAGAATATACAATTTTACTATGATGATATCCAAGTTTAGCCATAAATGGCAATCGGCTTTCTTTAACAAAGAGAACAGTATTTTGGCGATACCACCAATGTATCTCACGATCATTCCAATGTTTCCAGCGAAAAATATCGAAACATACGTATTTTTTTGAAGCGAATATTTGCAGCCAAAATTCAATCCAGTTTTCATTAATATGTCCCGCACCTTCTTGATAAGGAATAGCTGCGCCGAACATAACAAAATCGGAATGAGCAACGATATTGCTGATTAATTGATCTGCTGCAGATATAGGTAGATGCTCTGCAACTTCTATGCAAATTGCCAAATCATAGCGGCGTTCCGGCAGAATTTCTTTGGTTAGGTCACATTGAACCACTAAGGATTTATCAACAACCCATTGATCATTGGGGAAATCTTGAACCTCAAATCCTCTAACATTTGTGATTCCCAATGACAAGAATTGTTGCAACCAATATCCTCGGCCACATCCAAAATCAACCACGCTTGAGGGATTAAGGATATCAATAATTGCTTGAGCCAATTTCTGAGTGGATTTCATCATCTATTACCGTTTATTTCTTGTTCAATCAAGTCGTCCTCTTTTTCATCTTGCCCCACTGGCGATACAGATTCCTGGCTATCCATTAACGGCGTTTGGTTATCGATAAAATGCACATTGCTTATTTTTTTAATGTTATCAATATCAGATGAATATATTGAGCCCAACAAAGCCTCCTTGTCATTCCACGGGCTAAATGATTTGTATCCTTTTGCTTTGGGAAACATTTCTTCAAGTTTTGGCAATAACTTATATATTTCTAATCTGTTTAATACGCCAACCAATAGATCAAGCACTTCAATCACCTTATGTGATATCGATGGATAAGCATATTTCTCCAAATTAGTTGGCAATAAACTATATGCTGCCTCAGCGCCAACCATCAATTCAACAATTTTATTGAATAATGGCTTGAAATCTTCATAACGCCATACAACAATTGTTGATTCTGGAAAAACAGAAATAATCTGCTGAATAACCTTAGACCATGATAATTTTTCAATATCAAGTTTATCAATATATTCCTTAAAATAAATATACGGACGGTGCCGGATCGCTTCACAATATGCAGACGGAATAAATGTATAAAAATTCCTTACGGAAAGATAGATTTGTTTGGGTGGTTCCCATAAAAACTCTTTTAGGGTATTAAGTCTTGCGCTGCAAGACGGGTAAATGCAATCAGATTCGAATATCTCTCCACAATCACCAATCATATTTTCATCGGACAAAATAACATTCTCGATTTCTTCGCGTTTGCGTATTGAATTAATAAAGGAGTTACACTGCTGAATAATCTGCATTTTATCCTCTAATTTATCAGGAAAATTGGGATCAGCTTTTTTACTCAATTTGTTAATATATTTAACAAAAGGCTGCCTGACTTCGTACGGTGGATAAAAGTGAATTCCGAAAGTATTAAGAATATTGTTATTGCCTGCCAGATAACGCTGGAGGTAAGTTGATGCGTTTTTATGTGCGCCTATAAATAATTTTAAATGAGGTCGGATATCAATATTGGATGTCAATTTACTCATGCCACAATCCTTTTTTGATAATACTTTTTCTCATAAGCAACCCGGGAGAGGTAATCAAGCTTTGCCTGTCTCCTCTGTCGGTTGCAAAAGACTTCAATGTATTCGTTGATCTGCACGCACGCTCGTAAAGCAAGAAATCATTTTTTAAATGCTCCTTTACTTTTTTCCTTAAATTTTCATCTAAATTAGTTGAAAACTGAGAGGACTTATTTAATTCCGGAAGCAGTATTTTTGAATTAACTTTTCCTTCAAAAAATTTTAATAAGTCCGGGATATTCTCAAAAGCAAAAATCACTTCAACTCCTATTTCCCCCTTCTTATTTTTTACAAAATCAAATTGACTTCCGATTTTTGCAAAA
Organism: Nitrospirota bacterium; assembly: GCA_037444915.1. Taxonomy (GTDB): domain Bacteria; phylum Nitrospirota; class Thermodesulfovibrionia; order Thermodesulfovibrionales; family Dissulfurispiraceae; genus JBBILM01. The sequence goes on from JBBILM010000017.1 coordinate 18,902, forward strand.
GCCGGCCTTTCAGTTGCACAATATGCTTCAACGAATTCATCAAAAGAGTAATTAGCAGTGCTATTTTTGTTAGAAGGATGTGATGAGCTTTTTAATTCATCACGGGATCTATATCTAAACCAACTTGAAAGCCAACTTATTGGTTCCCTCACTAAGCAAATTGTTTGAATATGAACTCTTCTACTGTGATGCAAAAGAATTGGTTTATAAAGCTTTTCATAACAGCGAAAGTTTGCATGTTTAAATGGTCCTCTAACGATAATGTCTGAGTGTTTCTGTAATGCTCTCTCAATAGAAGTTGAAGCACATTTAGGAGTACTCAAAAAGACAAAACCGTGCTTTAATGAAACAAGCATGTGTTAACCCTCCTTTAATTAAAGAAGCATCGCATTTCCAATATAATGGGCTTGCCATTTGTTATATTCTGAGTCCATAACATTGAATTTCTACCGGCTGTTAATTTTTATTCCAATTACAGATTGAGGAATCATCTCTATCGCAATTGAATTGTCTGGCTCATTACCGGAGACGGAGCTTTTAACTACAACTGATGTTTTACCGTCTTTCAAAATTGCTTCCCCCCCAGAAAAAATAATTGTCTTGCCAGCAGACTCCAAAATTATCTTTTTCGTTTCTTTTGTTCGGTTAATCACCAATAAACCAAATGATTTTGAGCCTTGAGTGCAAAGCACATATACACCCGATTTCCTGTCATAATCAGCCTTGCAAAGGGCATCTTCATGATAACGGTTAAATAACCTGAATAAATAATAAGGCTGGTAAACGTCTTTAGTGTCAAAAGAAACAATGGAGAATTGTTTGCCCCTAATTCGAAACGGCCAGTAGAGTGCAAAATCAACCCCCCCTTCAAGATAATTGCCCATCTGTTCAGCAATATCAAGAAGGTGCTCACTCTCAGTCATTATATCAGATACTTGCTTAGGGGTGTTCCACTCTGTAAGAGCAAGTTCAACTTTCGCACCTTTACGAGTTTCTATATATTTTTTTAGCTCATTAATATTGTCTTTCAACGTTAGAGGCTCGTCAAAATTTATCTGCTTATTTTTCAGACGTGTAGTGCGGTATCTATGTATGACAACAAAATCAAAGCTATCTTTGGCTTCTTGCAATATAACATCCCACCATTTTGGTGGATGCGAAGCAGGCTTTGCGCCAAGACTTTTCGCACAGGCCTTCTTATTTTTTAAATCCTTGCACAGTTCCTCTTCACCTTTTAACAAGGCAGTTCTTAATCTCTCTGTCGCTAAAGGCCCAAGTGCGTCTGCATAGCCGACCCCATCATCTCCGTAAGGACTATGAGGCCCAATTGCGCCAATTTTTACGGAGGGGTCAGCGTCTTTCATCTTACGATAAAAGACTTTAAGCGCCGAAGCATATTCATGGGCCGTCAAAGGGTAAGCAGATCTGAGATATGATTCGTTTCCAATTTCCCAGTAAGTCACCTTGTAGCCAGCCTCGCGTACTGCTTTTACCCACTTTGCAGCTTTTTCAGCATAGCGTTCTATATTATCGTTAATATTGCCTGGTTGAAAAAAAGCCCCTTCAAGGTTAACAACAAAGAAGATATTTTTTATGCCGAGCTTTTTAGCCTGCTCAAGAAATTCCCTGTAGTCAAGACGGGCATGGCGTTCCTTTTCGCTTTTTGCCTCGAAAGGGAACCTGTCTTTCCGCTCTATCGAGTTAGTTTCCCAATCATAGTTATCTGCAACCTCACCACCAGGGTATCTAAGTGTTTTCATTCCCAATTCCTTCAAATGGTCCGGGACCCTGCCTTTTGCCCAAGCATCATCGTTATCAATCCAATAAAGAATATTTGTACCAAGAAATCCTTCATTGATTTTTCTTGCGGCTGGATCGTCTTTTATTTTTATATGGATTTCGTTTGCGGTCTCAGTTTCGAAAAAAGCGCCTGCATGCAAAGTGTCAGAGAATATGAATCCAGCAACGACCAACCAGAAGATCAGAGCATAAATCAATTGATATATCCGAATGTTGCGTATGCCGTTATTCATCTGTATTTTATAACTCCTACAATCCCAGCGCCACTTTTGCCGCGATCGCAAGCTGGTAAATTATCTGCGATATTCCCTTGGCAACCTCTATCCTTTTTACCTCAACCTTTGGCAGCGCCAGTATCTCATCTCCGGGATTAATTATCAATGACATATTATCTTTATCCTTGAACTTTCCATTTTGCTGAAGCACTATAACCCTTGCCTTGTCTGCATTCTGGGTATAACCGCCTGCCTGTTCAATATAATAATCAATATCTTTGGAATCTTTATGAAGAATTGCGTTGGGAAATAATACTTCTCCATGCACCATAACTGATGAAGTTGTTTCCGGTATGTGTACAACATCTCCATCTTCAAGAAGCGTTTTCTGAGCATCTTCTTTAGAACCCAGAACTATCTGTCCTTTTGGTTCTATGTTTCTTGCTCGTTCAACAAACTTCATCACCATTTCCGCTTCTTTAGCCCTTAGAGATGCCTCATCAGATGTTGCTGAACGAGCAGTAAGAACATGCGTCTCAAGAGATTGCAGAGATGCAAGGAGCATTTCCTTTTGCCTCTTGGCAACCGATTTCCTGAAAAGTTGAACAGATTCAAGATTCGAGCGCTGATTGGGCACAATACGTGAAATCACATCTTTCATTGTCGCACCATATGGCAGTATCAAAGCATGTTCTCCGGAATGCGCTCCTTCTATTCTTACAAGAATTGTAGCAGGATATTTGTCCGCGAATATCCCTACTTCATCGCCATCATTAAGCATTATATTATTAATTTTATCCAGACTGTAATATTCACTTTTCCTTTCCACTCCCTGCTTACGGACAATGCTTATATGCGTTGCAGCAGGTTTTGGTCTTGCCAAAGATAATGCTTCATTTATGCTTATTTGCTTATCGGCGAACTCAAACTGAAATGCATTATAAACCTCTCCGGAAAAAGAGATTATATGTTTTCTTGGGCCAACTACAATGGTATCGCCATCAAGCATTTGTATGAGATCGAGCTTGCCATTTAAAAGAAAATCGTAAAGATTAATTTTCTTTCGAACATTTTCGCCGCGCATCAAAGAAATGTCTATAAAACTGCCTCTTTCAGGGTCAACGCCGCCCGCCTTATCCAAATAATAAAGAATCGAATCCGATGACAGGCCTCCATAGAGTCCCGGATTTTTTACAAAACCCGTAACAAATACCTTTACTGGCTGGGCAGCCTCAAGGCTTGCATAAACTCCGACATTGCTGCGGTAAACCTTTTGAATATTTGCCTCGACTATTGGATTTAATTCAGCGTTTCTGACTCCCTGGACTTTTACAGGGCCTACATTTGGTATAAAAATGTTCCCTTGGGGATCAACGAGCAGAGTTCCTTCAAATGTAAAAGCCCCCCACATTTTGAGTGTTATTCTATCTCCAATAGATATTTGATAGTTTGGGTTAAATCCACTGAACTGCTCTGAACTGAACTTGCCCGTAAACATTTGAATGCCAAAAACATCAGCAAAGGCAGGAGAAGACAAAAAGCAGAGAGCAGATAACAGAATGCAGACAATAGAATACAAAGACCGCCTTCTAAATGTCTGAGTTCTGACTTCTGACTTCTGATTTCTGACTACTATTCTTTGTTTCATTCCTTATGCTCCTTTATAATCGCTATTATCAAACGGGATATCCCGAAGACTAAATTAAGGGCTATGAAAATTATGGTAAGTATATATGCTTTGCGTGGATATGCCGCTTCTTCGGGAAGATTAGCCGACGCTATAACGACAAGGTTTTTAAGTTTTTTTGCAGCATCAATACTGGTCTTTTCCCTGGCCGTTAAAGATGTCTTATAAATGTCAGTTAAAAAATCCACCTCAAGACGTATGTCTGAAAATTTTGCAGATATCTCGTTTAATCGGTTGTTATTACCGCTGCTGGCGATACGGACTTTTTCCTTTATTATTTGCTGACGCAAAGACTCTATTTTGTTTTTCATCGCTATAACTTGATATGAGTCTTCATTAAGATATGTCATCAAATTTCGCATCTCGGCTTCACTCGCAGCCAAATTAGACTCCATTTGGGTAATAAAAGCCGCTGTTGCCTTTGCTTGTTCCACAGGGTCAATCACATGATACTTGTCTTGAAAACTAAGCATTTTTCCCGTTGATGCCTGAAGTCTGTCCTTTGCTTTTGCCAGTTCCTGTTCAATAAAAAGCATCTGCTCTGTCGCTATTTTATGCGATATGGCGTTTATGAACCTCTCACTTTCTTCTATTATTGCCTGATTTACCTGCATGGCAAAGTTGGGATCGAAAGCCTGAACTTTGAGAGTAATTACAGAAGACGATTCGTCATAATAAACATCAACATGCCTTCTATAATAATCAAGAAAATCTTCGCGTGATGCCTTAGGAGAAAGCCTTGAGATAAAGTCAATGTCCTTTTCCTGATACGAACTGCGCAAATCAAGTTTTTTGTCAAGAAAATCAAGCATATCAAAAGAATGTATGTATTCTTTGAGAAAAATATTGTCTTCTTTAACTAAAGAATTGCCTCCGCTAAAAAAACCAAGAACAGGTAAACTGGTAACATTTTCTTCGCCTGTTTGCTTTACTGACAGCTTAGCCTCGCTTACATATCTGTCTGAAACAATAAATAGGTAGTATATGCTTACAGTTAGAAACGGAGCTATTACCATCCATAAAAAAGCGCTTTTATAATTAATCTCTATTTTCTTTTTTATCATCATGTCTTATCTGTTTATAAAATATGACAGCATCTTTTATTTTGTCAAATAGATATAAATTGCAGTCATTAATAACTGCACCGGCTTTGCAATAACGCTCAAGTTTTGAGGGATTAGTTGATGCCATAATAATGTTTGCTTTTTTTAACATATCCAGAAAGAGATTCTCGCTTTTTTTGGCGGAAAAATTGTCACCGACGGATGTCCGCTCATCGACAAGATAATAATCAAAATCGAACGCCATGCTAAGTCCAAAGGCCAGTTTTGCCTTCATTATGGTTGAATATTCATTTACCGGCAAATCAAAGTATTCACCTATGTCTGCAAATTTTTGAATGAAGTTTATTTTCTCTCTAATATCGCTATTTTTGCTATAAACCCTGCAGGCGAATTTTATATTGTCCCTGCCAGTTAGATTGCCATTAAATCCACCGGCATATCCTATAGGCCATGATATTTTTTTATCGGTTATAACCTTACCACTGTCAGCATAGTCAATACTTCCAATGAGCCTTAGCAAAGTTGATTTGCCGGAGCCATTAGCGCCGAGTATGCCAATGTTTTTATGCTCAGGAAATACTGCATTAAGATTCTTAAAAACGTATTTTCTGCCAAACCTCGTTACATAGGACTTTGTGATATTCTGAAGTTCGATCATCCTGATGCCAGAACCTTTGTTCTTTTGAGTCGATAGATCGAAAGACCTAATATAAGGGTTAAAACAGTCCACGAAATAATATAAACTATATCACCTGTTTTAGTATTAAATGAATCAAAAAAACTTGTCCGTAAAAGCTCCATAAAATGCACAATTGGATTCCATGCGAGCCACTGTCGATATGTGGGAGATACTATGCTAATAGGATAAAATACGGCTGAAAAGAAGAATAGCGGAAATATTAAGATTCGAAAGAAGTTTTTTGCTTCTTTATATAGTGTGCCAATAATGCAGACAATAACTCCAAGGCTGAAGGAAAAAACATATAAAATTGCTAAAATTGCGCATAATCCGAGCGGATCGTTTATTTTTGTATTGTAGCCAGCCATATTGGCAGCCGCAATGAGCAAGATATAAACAAAAAAATATATAAAACCTTCAAGTGTGAGTCTTGCCATGAATACATCCATTGGTGTTACCTGTTTATATTTAAAGACTTTTCTGTTCTCATCTATAGCATTCATGAGCCTAATGAGAATATTTTTAAACATAAAAAATGGGACTATCCCTACTATAAGGAATACAGGAAAATCAATGCCCGGGATCATCCTCTCGGACCTTATGCCGAATATCATAAGGATAAATGCGATGTGAGCTAGCGGCTCGAAAACTGCCCATATATAGCCGAGTCTGTATTTCCCGAAGCGGGTTTTGATTTCACTTAAAAAAAGCGCAAAAATAACAATTCGCTGTGTTTTTAGCGATGCATAAATACTGGTCATTTGTTATTCTATATAAAAGCTACCCATAAAGTCGACCGTAAAAATAAGAGCAAAATAAACAATCTATTTTTCGGGTTAAATTAAGAAAATATACCATACATATATAACTTATAACTTGTCAGGCAACTGACATGCCAAACTCTGCATATCAAAACAGAGCCTTAAAATTCATTTAAAGCCGGGAAAGGGATTCGAACCCTCGACCTGCTGATTACGAATCTGCCTCACA
>JBBILM010000018.1:0-24032 GCA_037444915.1 Nitrospirota bacterium
GGCACAAGGAAACCCCACAGCAGAGACTGTGGGGTATTGAAAATTTAATAAATAATGGATCGTGTTATGAAATTGAGCAATGCGCTTAAAAATTATTTTGTTGTAAACGGAAACGCTGAAAAAGAGATTTCAGGGGTGGTTTATGACTCAAGAAATGTTAGAAGCGGATTTTTGTTTGTCGCAATAAAGGGAGAAAATTTTGATGGTCATATTTTTATCGAAGACGCTATAAGGAATGGCGCTGTTGCTGTTGTTTACGAATCAGGACTGCAAAATGCCGAATTGGAAAACCTCAGACGCAGTTATAAGGATATTACATGGATAGGTGTTCAGGACTCAAGAGACGCTCTTGCGGCTGTTTCAAACATGTTTTACGAAGAGCCATCCCTCAAAATAACTATTGTCGGAATTACGGGAACTAACGGCAAAACAACCACCTCTTATCTTGTCAAATCAATAATCGAAAAAACAGGAGTGTCCGCAGGATTGATAGGAACAATCAATTATATGATAAAAGACATTTCATACGATGCCCCGCACACAACGCCGGAGTCACCCGATTTTCAAGCGCTTGTTAAAAAGATGTCAGACAGCGGGTGCGGTTATCTGGTAACAGAGGTTTCCTCACATGCCCTCGCCCAGAAGAGGGTTGACTACACCAGATTCGCGGCAGCGGTTTTCACAAATCTGACGCAGGACCATCTTGACTTTCACAAGACAATGGAGAATTATTTCATTGCGAAGTCAAGGCTTTTTACCGAATTACTGTCATCCAACGGCTGCGCTGTCATCAATATTGACGACCCATACGGCATGAGGCTTGTTGACATGCTGAAAGCTCAACAGGACAGCAAAGGCAATAACAAGAGAATATACACATTTGCGATTAAAAATCAGGATGCTGACCTGACTGCATCTGACATAAAAACCACGTTTAATGGCACAAGACTTAAAATAAAGTTCGCTGACTGGAAATCAGGTCAAATTATTCACGATGAAATCTCATCGCCTCTTTTGGGTGAAATGAACGCATATAATATCCTTTCTGCCATATGCGTATCACTTTCGCTTGATTTGCCGCTTGAAGCAATAAAAGAAGGCATTGCCTCAACCGGCCTTGTAAGAGGAAGATTCGAAAAGATTGACATGGGTCAGAAATTCCTCGCTGTCGTGGACTATGCTCATACAGAAGATGCGCTGGAAAGATTATTAACAACAGCCGGTCAACTGATAAGCAAAAAAGGCGGAAAAAAAATTATCACGGTCTTTGGCTGCGGCGGAAACAGGGATAAGGGAAAGAGGCCTAAAATGGGTAAAATCGCCTCGAACATGAGCGGACTTGTGATAATAACATCTGATAATCCAAGGAACGAAGATCCGAGACAGATTATAAGGGATATTGAAAGAGGCATTGAAGGCGACAATTATGTGATTATCCCTGACAGAAGCCTTGCTATCAGCATGGCTGTGCGAATGGCCTCAGCAGGAGATGTGGTAGTAGTTGCTGGAAAGGGACACGAGGATTATCAGGAGATAAAGGGTGTCAGACAAGCCTTTGATGACAAAAAAACGCTCGAGGAGGCGATAAGGCAAAAAATCAGCAGGTATCCGTCCAACAGGGCAGTCAGGTCTATAGAGCCAAATAAAGACAAGGGGGCGATTGCGTGTTAACCCTCGGAGACATACTAAAGGCAACCAACGGCAAACTGGCTGACAACGAAAAAAGCGCTGATACCGCATTTTCAGGCATATCTATTGACTCAAGGACAATAAAAAACGGGGAACTCTTTATCGCTTTAAAGGGAGACAGATTTGACGGCCATGACTTTGTGGCAGACGCCCTCTCAAAAGGAAGCGGGGCTGTTATTAAAGACGGCAGCACGTTATTGGATGACAACAAATTCAATGGCAAAGCCGTAATCATTGTGGATGATACACTTATCGCGCTTCATAGCATGGCAACCTATGCGAGGAGAAGATTCAAAGGTCATGTGCTCGGAGTAGCAGGAAGCAATGGCAAGACAACTACCAAGGAACTGATATCGTCGGTACTTGGCGTTAAATTAAAGGCTCATAAAACCCCTGGAAATCTGAACAATCATATAGGAATGCCTCTTGTCATTGTATCCGCGGAAACAGACTCTGACGCAATGGTTCTTGAGATGGGCGCCAACAGGCCAGGTGACATTGACGAGCTATGCACGATTGCCATGCCTGACATAGGCGTAATAACAAACATAGGCTATGAGCATCTTCAGGGATTTGGTTCCCTGAAAACGGTAAGGGATTCTGAACTCGAAATACTCCGGCACATAAAGACATTGGTTGCCAATGCTGACGACGCGTTTCTCATGGAAGGCATTATGGAGATGATTCAAAACACAACCAACAGACTCAATCTGATTACATTCGGGATAACTTCGAAAAACACTGATTTGTCTGCCAGAGACATCGTCATTTCAGAGGATGGAGCGGTTTTTCTGCTGAGCGCTGGTGGCGATGAAATCAAGATAAGTTCAAGGCTTTCCGGTCTTTTCAATGTTTATAACTGTCTTGCTGCAGCCTCTGCAGCCCATGCATTAGGTTTCAGCCTGCAGGAAATTAAAAAAGGCTTAGAATCATTTCAAGGCATCAAAATGAGATTCAAAATAATAAGGCATAAAGGCGCGACTTATTTATGTGATGTATATAACGCAAATCCTTCTTCAATGGAAGAGGCAATAAAGGAACTTGCGAGGCTCGTTTCGGACAACAAAAACAAATATAAAAGGGCTATAGCTGTTTTGGGCGATATGCTTGAACTTGGCGATTACGAAACCTCAAGCCATAAAGCTGTTGGGCAAAGACTTTCTGAACTGCCTGTTGACATATTTGTGGGGGTCGGCCCCCTAATGGCTGCCGCTGTTTCTGAATTCAGGAGAAATGGCATCAGCGTTGATACATCCGGGCTTGCGGCCGCAGAAATAAAAAAAATAGTCCGGGAAGGGGATATTGTACTTGTAAAAGGGTCAAGAGGAATGAAAATGGAACAAGCGCTTTATTTTTTGGAGGAATCGGGCCATGTTATATGAATTGCTTTATGACATGCAGTCATATTTTTCTCCGTTCAATGTATTCCGGTACATAACATTCAGATCAGCCCTTGCAGCGTTTACTTCGCTGTTCGTGACATTCATGATCGCGCCGCGTATTATTGCTATGCTAAAAAAAATAAGCATGACGCAGCAGATACGGGACGACGGACCCAAAAGCCATTACTCAAAAGCCGGAACCCCTACCATGGGAGGCGTTATAATCATCCTGTCAATAACAGTATCCATGCTCATGTGGGGCAATTTCAGGAACACATACGTACTGCTGGTCATGACATCATTAATAGGATTCGGTGCTATTGGTTTTATTGATGACTATCTCAAGGCAGTTAAGAAAAATTCTAAAGGACTCAGGGCATGGTACAAATTCGGACTTCAGTTTTCGCTCGCCATTTTTATCGGCCTTTTCCTGTACTTCAAACCCCTTGATCCTTATAATACAATACTGAGCATACCTTTTTTTAAGAAATGGCTTATTGATCTGGGGATGTTCTATATACCGTTTTCGGTCTTTGTTATCGTCGGCTCTTCCAACGCAGTAAACCTTACCGATGGAATAGACGGATTAGCCATAGGACTGGTAGCAATAGCAACGCTTGCCAACGGCGCTCTTGTATATTTATCAGGCCATGCGCAGTTCGCAAAGTACCTCCATCTCCTTTTCCTGCCCGGCATTGGTGAATTGACCGTATTTTGCGGCGCCATGCTGGGGGCGTGCCTCGGGTTTCTATGGTATAATTCCTATCCAGCAGAGGTTTTTATGGGTGATGTCGGCTCGCTCGGACTCGGCGGAGCCCTCGGCACCCTCGCTGTTCTGACAAAACACGAAATCGTTCTGGCAGTGGTAGGAGCGATCTTTGTAATAGAAACAGTCTCAGTGGTTCTTCAGGTGGCGTCCTTTAAGCTTACAGGCAAGAGAATATTCAAGATGGCGCCCATACACCACCATTTCGAGCTCAAGGGGTGGTCTGAGCCAAAGGTTATTGTAAGATTCTGGATTGTAGGAATAGTCCTTGCATTATTTAGTCTCGCAACTTTAAAATTGAGGTAAGATGATGAAACAATTACAAGTTAAAGGCATTAAAAAGTTAGTCTTATTTATATCTCTACTTGTTACTTGTTACTCGTTACCCGTTACTCTTGTTTATGCGGATGATATTTCCGCGCGGTCAGCGATTGTCATTGACGGCGACACGGAAAAAATATTATACGCAAAGAATCCCAATCTCAAACTGCCGCCTGCAAGCACTACCAAAGTCATAACTGCTATGGTTGTTCTTGACCGCTTAAGGCCTGACTCCATTGTGCATGTAAGCAAAAACGCTGCTGATTCCCCTTCTGTAACCCCTCATCTGAAAGCAGGGGAAAGATACTATGCCCGCGACCTTCTTTATCTTGCGCTTATGAGGTCAATCAATGGAGCGACGGTTGCGCTCGCAGAGGCGGTTGCCGGCTCTGAACATGCCTTTACATCCTTGATGAACGAAAAGGCTTTCCGTTTGGGCGCTGAAAACACGAGATTCGCCAATTCATCAGGCCTGCCCGGAGGGGAGCAGTATATAACAGCATATGACCTCGCAATAATCATGAAAGAATCCCTGAGATACCCTCTAATAAAGGAAATACTTAATACAAAGGAGAGGGAATTCTTCACAATGGACGGCAGGAAGATATCTCTGAAAAACACGAATCATCTGCTCTGGACAGAGGACAGCCTGATTGGAGGCAAAACAGGCTATACAAGGGCTGCGATGCACTGTTTTGTATGCGCTGGCAAAAAAGGCAATAGCACCCTCATAACAGTTGTGTTGGGAGAGTCGGCAAGAGACAATTTATGGAATTCCACCCTAATGCTCCTATCGAGAGGCGATGATGTACTGGCGCAAAGAGCCGAGCCTCTTATCCATTTAACGAGCTCGTCAAAAAACCCTGTTGTTTATGCGACTCACAAAAAAGGCAGCTCTGTTGGCAAAAAAGCTGTAAAAGCCAAAGGCAAAAAAAAGTCGGGTGTTAAAAAAGCGAGCAAACAAAAGGCTCAAAAGATAAAGACCGCAAAAAAAGCGAACTCAAAAAAGGACAAGGGGGTCCGGGTTGCGAAAAAAAAGGGAACAAAAAAAGCGACTGAAAAACACGCGTCATCAGCAACCCGAAAATCGAAACGGTCATAATGGATTTTAAAGACAAAAGGATTACCGTAGTAGGTCTTGCAAGAAGCGGGGTAGGCGCTGCAAATCTCCTTGCCAAAAAAGGCGCACTTGTTACTATAACGGACAAAAAAACCTCAGGAGAACTCGAAAAGGCCACTCAAAAATTGGCGCCGTCCGTAAATCTCGCGCTTGGCGATCATCCTGCGGAATTATTTGAGGATGCTGACCTCATAGTCATAAGTCCGGGAGTCCCAATGAACATCCCGCCGCTGCAAAAGGCAAAGGCAAAAGGCATATCAATAGTAGGCGAATTGGAGCTTGCGTATCAGATAGCTAATAGTGATGATATATTGAACATCAACAAGCCTTCTTTTCTATCAGTGACCGGAACAAACGGCAAGTCAACTACAACCACCCTGCTTCATGAAATGGTAAAAAATAGCGGGTTAAAGGCAGTTCTTGGCGGAAACATAGGGAATGCGCTTACTGATGAAATTTCAGATTTCGAAATTCAAAAACTAAAAATCGACCACATAGTTGTTGAGGTTTCGAGTTTTCAGCTCGAATCCATCTTAGATTTCAGGCCTGCAGTAGCTTCAATCTTAAATATAACGCACGATCATCTTGACAGATACAATTCCATGAACGATTACATAGACGCGAAATGCAGAATTTTTATGAACCAAACAAGGTCGGATTCCCTTGTTCTGAACGCGGATGATCCTGCAACAGATGAGATAATGCAGAGAGTCAGGCAGCAGGAGTCAAGTGTCGGGAGAACACCGGAAATTTTCTATTTCAGCAGAAAGAGAAAAGTCGATGGCGTCTATCTTCAGGATAATGTTATAAGATTCAATCTGCCTGAATCCAAAATACAAAATCTGAAAATAAAAATTCAAAACTTTTCTCAGGACTTCGGACTTCGGACTTCGGACATCAGAATAAAAGGCGTGCATAACATTGAAAACGCGATGGCTGCCTCACTAATGGCATTACTGTCCGGCTGCAGTATGGATGCAGTGGCAGACACATTGAAAGACTTTCCAGGGCTTGAACACAGACTCGAATTTGTGCGCGAGATTGACGGAGTAAAATATATCAATGACTCAAAGGGCACAAACACTGGCGCAGTGATGAAGTCACTCGAGAGTTTTGATGTTCCTGTCATACTCATAGCAGGCGGCAGGGACAAGGATAGTGATTTTTCGGTGCTCAGGCCATTTGTGAGCAGAAGGGTAAAGGCCATGATACTGATAGGAGAGGCAAAAGAAAAGATAAAAAAAGCGATTGGCGATACTGCCGAGGTCTTTGTTGAAGAGAGCCTTAAGTCCGCTGTCATAAAGGCAAAGCAACTGTCGCAGCCTGATGATGTTGTCTTGCTTTCTCCTGCATGCGCGAGCTTTGACATGTTCATTGACTTTGAAGACAGGGGCAGGCAATTCAAAAAAATCGTGATGGAGCTATGAGACGTACATTAGACATAAATAGCCATTCAGAAAGCAGGGGGTATGACAAATGGATGTTACTGGTCGTGGTTCTATTGCTTCTCATAGGCCTGACCGCTGTTTATAGTTCTACCTCTGTAGTGTCTCCTCAGACAATTGAAACACTTCAAAAAAAAGGCATTTTGACAAGTCAGTTCAGCTTTGTGAAAAAACAGCTTTTCACCGTATTTCTGGGCGTTTTTGTTATGCTTATTGCCTTTAAGGCAAACCTGAAACTGATAAAAAAAGCGGCTGTTCCTTTACTGCTTCTTTCATTTGTTTGCCTTATATTGGTTTTCACTCCGCTCGGAGTGAGCGGAGGAGGCGCAAGAAGGTGGATAAGGGCATGGCCTTCAACATTCCAGCCCTCTGAACTCGTAAAACTCGCTATGGTTATATTTCTTGCCTGGTATATGAGCAGGCCCGGCTATATAACACGCGAAAGTCTCTCTGGCAAGCGGTTCTCAAAACCAGAACTTTTTTCATTCTTGCTTCCCATTTTCATAATGGGTATATTTCAGTTCGTATTCATTAAGCAGCCGGACTTTGGCGCTGTGATGAGTCTTGGCATTATCACGATGGCTATGTTATTTCTGTCAGGGACAAGGCTCAGATATTTATTTTCCCTGTCGCTTTTGTCTGTTCCGTTTATTGCATGGATGATAACAGAGCCTTACAGATGGAAAAGGGTAACCGCGTTTCTTGATCCGTGGAAAGATCCTCTCGGCAGCGGATTTCAGCTCATTCAGTCATTCATAGCGCTTGGAAGCGGGGGCATGACAGGCGTCGGGCTTGGTGAAAGCAGACAGAAGTTGTCCTTTCTTCCTGAAGTGCACACTGACTTCATATTTTCCCTGATAGGCGAAGAACTCGGATTTGCAGGCGCGCTTTTTGTGGTTTTTCTGTTTTTTATGCTCTTTCTGAGGGGAATCCTCGTTGCAAGGAAATCCAAAGACCTTTTCCCTTACTATCTCGCCTTTGGACTTTCCCTTATGATAGCCATTCAGTCTATAATCAATTTTGCGGTAGTCACAGGCCTCGTTCCAACAAAAGGCCTGCCTTTGCCCTTTATAAGCTATGGCGGCTCATCCCTTATTGTGAGCATGACTGCTATAGGCCTGTTGCTAAATATTTCAAGATCGCAAACACACTTTTCAGAAACATATGAACATGAAGATATTGAAAAAGACGCCGCTCTGCACACCCGAAATCCTTTGTCCTATAAACCACGAGGCTTCCGTTACCGGGATTACAGGCGGATTAGAGGCAATATAAGCAGGGCATAGATAAATGAAGGTGATTATTGCAGGAGGAGGCACAGGCGGACACCTATATCCGGGAATTGCCGTAGCAGAGGAATTCGAAAAAAGAAAGGCCGGAGACAGGGAAATCAATAAGAATGAGATAGTCTTTGTTGGCACAGAGTACGGCTTAGAAGCAAGGGTTATTCCAAAAGAGGGTTATCCAATAAGGTTTCTCAGGGCGCAGGGATTTGTAGGAAAATCATTTCTTAAAAGAATCAATGCGTTATTCTCGCTTTTCTTATCCATCATGGATTCCGTGCGCATAATCAGGGATGTAAAGCCTGATATTGTTATAGGCGTCGGCGGTTATGCCTCAGTTGGCATGGTGCTTTCAGCTTATTTGAAGGGAATCCCCACAATTATACTCGAACAGAACTCTGTTCCCGGGCTCGCAAACAGAATTTTGGGCAAATTCGCGGATGCTATAGCCGTTACTTATGAGGAAAGCATTAATTTTTTCCCCACGTTCAGGACATTTCTTACAGGCAATCCTGTCAGAAAAAAGATGATATCCATAGACGCAAATACATATTCCAGCGCTTACTCATTATTCCCTGTTGAAAAAGACAGGTTCACAGTGTTTATATTCGGCGGAAGCCTCGGCGCAAGCAGCATAAACAAAAAAACAGAAGAGGCGCTGAATTATCTTCTGGATCTGAAACAGGATATTCAGTTTATACACCAGACCGGCCAGAAAGACTACGAACTGGTAAAAAACGCCTACAGAAGCACAGGCTTTAATGCAGTGGTAGCGCCGTTTATCTACCAGATGGCCGAGGCATACAGCATATCGGATATTGTTGTCTGCAGGGCAGGAGCCACTACACTGTCCGAGATAACTGCCATTGGAAAGGCTTCAATACTGATACCATATCCGTATGCTGCTTCGGATCATCAGCAAAAAAACGCGGCCAAATTGGAAGAAATAGGAGCTTCGATACTAATATCGGAAAAAGAATTGAACGGAATGATTCTGGCAGATGCGATTAGGGAATTGTTTAACAACAAAGAATTGCGGCAGGAAATGCAAAGGGCGGCATCTTCTTTTAGCAGGGCAGAGGCATCTGAAACAATTGTAGATCTGGCGATGAGTCTTGTCAAAAAAAATAAAAAAATTAACCATGGATAATACAATTCGTGTAATATAACAGCGTCAAATTAATTTTAGGATTAACTGAAATACAGCGATAAATCAAGGAGTTTTTAATGTTTAACAAGTACAAGGCAATACATTTTGTGGGCATAGGCGGCGTTGGAATGAGCGGAATCGCAGAGGTGCTTTTTAATCTGGGATATGAAGTAACCGGCTCTGACATAAAGGAATCCGAGACCACAAACAGGCT
The DNA here is from genome assembly GCA_037444915.1 of Nitrospirota bacterium. Taxonomy (GTDB): domain Bacteria; phylum Nitrospirota; class Thermodesulfovibrionia; order Thermodesulfovibrionales; family Dissulfurispiraceae; genus JBBILM01. Next base: position 9,371 of record JBBILM010000018.1, read on the forward strand.
GCAGAAATTCGGCATTAAAGTATTTATAGGACATAACAAAGAAAACATAGACCACGCCCACGTGGTAGTAATATCTTCTGCTGTCTCTGCTCAAAACCCAGAGGTTATTGAAGCAAAACTGAGGGCAATCCCGGTCATCCCAAGGGCCGAGATGCTCGCAGAACTCGGCAGGCTCAAATACGGCGTGCTCATTGCAGGCGCTCACGGCAAAACGACTACCACATCCCTTGTGGCAACCTTGCTCGGAGAAGGAGGGCTTGACCCGACAGTAGTCATAGGCGGCAAGCTTAAATCTATGGGAAGCAATGCAAAACTCGGACTGGGCGATTATCTTGTTGCCGAAGCTGATGAGAGCGACGGCTCTTTTTTAAAGCTGAATCCCACCATTGCCGTTATTACAAATATAGACAGAGAGCATATGGACTTCTTCAGGAACCTCGAACTATTGAAGCACGCTTTTCTTGCATTCATAAACAAAATACCATTTTACGGAGTTGCGATCGTCTGCATGGAAAACGAGCACATCAGGGAAATAATGCCATTAATCCAGAGAAAAGTTTTGACCTATGGCCTGTCACATGAGGCAGACGTTTATGCAAAAGAAATAAAACAATCAGGCACAAAAATGACATTTGAGGCAGTGTTCAAAGACAACCCCATCGGTTTCTTTACCATCCCAATCCCCGGTGTTCATAATGTGCTTAACAGCCTTGCAGCAATATCTACAGCTATGGAACTCCAGATACCCGTGGAATCCATATCAAAGGCGCTGAGCAATTTTGGCGGCATTCAGCGAAGGTTTGAACTTAAAGGGGAGATAAACGGCATTAAAATATTTGATGACTATGGCCACCATCCGTCCGAGATAGACGCGACCCTTAAAGCTGCAAAAACCTGCCTTGACTCAAACAGGCTCATAGTATTATTTCAGCCTCACAGATATACACGGACAAGGGATCATCTGGAAGAGTTTGCGTCTGTCCTTGCTGAAACGCTGAATGTTACGGATAAATTATACCTTATGGATATTTACGCTGCAGGCGAACAGCCAATTGAGGGGATAAATTCAGAAAGTCTCTTAAAGATAACAATAGAAAAAGGACTTAAAAACGGCCGCCATATTTCTAACAGAGAAAATATGCGCAATGAACTGCTGAATGAACTCAAATCAGGGGATGTGCTTATAACACTTGGGGCTGGAGATGTATATAAAATGGGAGAAGACATCCTGCGCTTAAAAAGGCTTTAACCTAAAAAACGCGGTTAGCGGATGCCTAATTTGCTGATAAATAAGCATAATCAAACAGTTATGACAAGTGCGGAGCAGTTGAATTTGTCACCCAAATTGTTCTGCCATTATAACGATACTGGTGTATAATATAGTGTATCTATACACACAGGAGGTAGAAATGAGAACAAACGTAGTTATTAATGATGACTTGATGGAGTCTGCTCTTAAGTCATCCGGGCTAAAAACAAAAAAGGACGCCATAGAAGCTGGGTTAAAGCTCTTAGTTAAATTTAATCGTCAAGCAAGGATTAAAAATTATCGGGGCAAACTTAAGTGGATTGGCAATCTTGATGAGATGCGGACAGACAAATGATACTGGTAGATGCATCTGTCTGGATTGATTATTTCAATGGGAAGGCAACCGACAAGACCGATTGGCTGGATTCTGCGATAGGTGACAAGGAGATAATTGTAGGGGATATTATTTTAACCGAGGTTTTACAAGGATTCCAAAATGATAATGACTTCAGAACTGCACAGAACTTATTATTAGATTTCCCGTTCATGGAAATGATGGGCCAAGAAATCGCGATAAAAAGTGCCATGAATTATCGATTTCTTAGGAAGCAAGGAGTCACCGTACGGAAGACTATTAATGTTATTATTGGGACTTTTTGTATCCACTATCGTTTCTCTCTGTTGCATGATGATAGAGATTTTGAACCGATGGAGAAGTATTTAAAACTCAAAACAATAAGAATCTAACGGTTCGATACACTAAGTTTTGCGTATTCAGTCCCGATTATGAAATCAAAAGCCCGCTTCATTCATTCTCATGCTTTATATTTGTGAGTCATGGTAAAATTTATATGCAAATGATGACTGCATGCATACCGGCATACCGAAGGTTGATGCCAATCATGTCAGAAAATTTGAAACGGTTTGTTTTCTGGCAAGCCCGGTTTCATCATTCAATATGCATCTAATATATGAGCGATACTTATAGTTTATTAAAAGATTTCTGTGCTGCATGCAATATTGAACTCAGGTTTAATGAGAGCATGTCAAATCACACCTCTTTAAGGATCGGGGGGCCGGCTGATATTTCGCTGTTTCCTGATGAGGCAGGCGCGGCTGAATTAATAAGCATGCTAAAGAAGTCCGGCATACCTTATATCGTAATCGGCGCCGGCACCAACTTGCTTATAAAGGACAGCGGCATTGAAGGCGCTGTTATCTTTACAAAGAGATTGGCAGGGATGGAAATGCAAAACAGCAGCAATTCAGAGAGTGTAAGAATTTCTGTTCAGTCCGGATGCTCCCTTCAAAGCATACTCAATATCTGCGCTGAACAGGGACTTTCCGGCATAGAGGGTCTTGCAGGCATTCCCGGCTCAGTCGGAGGCGCTATCGCAGGCAACGCAGGGTCTTTCGGATATGAGATCAAGGATGTACTTGTGTCAGCAAATCTTCTCACCCCTGACAGCATAATAAGGCGATTAAACGCGGATGATTTAGGGCTTAAATACAGAGGCTCACAAATGCCGGATGATTCTATTATCATAAGCGCCGAGATTTTGTTAAAAAGGGCTGAGCCCGCCATGATTAGAAAAAAGATCTCGGATTTTATAAAGGAGAAAAAATCGAAACAGCCTGTACAGCTTTTATCAGCAGGCTGTGTTTTTAAAAATACTGATACAGAACCTGCTGGCAGACTGATTGACGAGGCGGGCTGCAAAGGACTTAAGGCTGGCGGTGTTGAGGTAGACACAACCCACGCAAACTTCTTTGTGAACCGGGGTGGTGGAACAGCATCAGATTACCTCAGACTGATGGACATGGTATCCAGGAAAGTGAAGGATAGGTTCGGGGTTATTCTAAAACCGGAGATACGGGTCATGGGCAGGGACTAATCCGTTTCATTAAATCTTGAAGGCATAAATAATTATAGATTTTTAAGGAGTTCGCATGATTGACACACATTGCCATCTTGAGATGGATGCGTTTAAAGATGACAGGGACGCTGTCATAAAAAGGGCAAAGGACGCCGGGGTAGAGGCAATTATTACAATTGGCTCTGATTTTGACGGGTGCAAGGGCGCTTTAAAATTCGCTGAAAAGTATGATTTTGTGTATGCCACTGTCGGTATTCATCCGCATGATGCCAAGGACTTCAATGATGAGATGTTTCATCAGATAAAGAAATGGGCGCAAGGCATGACTAAGGTTGTTGCTATTGGTGAAATAGGGCTGGATTATCACTATGACCATTCAGCAAGAGATATCCAGAGGGCTGTTTTTTCAAGACAGCTTGAACTTGCAAAAGAAACAGGCCTGCCTGTAGTTGTTCACAGCAGGGAAGCCAATAAAGATACCCTTAAAATACTGGGTGAATCCGGTGTTACAAAAGGGGTATTGCACTGTTTTTCAGGAGACATTGATATGGCCGAAAAAGCGATGGCAATGGGTTTTTATATATCTATCGCAGGCCCTGTTACCTTCAAAAAGGCGTCTAAGTTAAAAGAGGTTGCCGCTGCCATTCCTGATGATTATCTGCTCATTGAAACAGACGCTCCGTATCTGTCACCTGAACCGCTAAGGGGCAGGAGAAACGAGCCCGCGTTCATTTTGCACACCGCGCGAACAATAGCAGACATAAGAGGAGTTTCGATTGAAGATATTGACAGGATTACGACTGTTAATGCAGGAAGACTCTTTGGCATCGGCGAATTGCCGCGTGGTGAAATCGCTTACAAGATAAGGGATAACATGTACCTGAATATTACGAACAGATGCACAAACAAATGCAGTTTCTGCGTAAAGTTTCATTCCGATTTTGTGAAAGGGCATAATCTCAGGCTTCAGAACGAACCCTCGGAAAAGGAATTAATGGATGCCATAGGCAATCCTTCCGCGTATAACGAAGTAGTGTTCTGCGGTTACGGGGAACCGCTTTTACGGCTTGATCTTGTAAAGTCTCTTGCCTCATGGATAAAGGGAAAAGGTGGAAAAGTCAGAATAAACACCAATGGACACGGAAATTTGATTCATAAAAGAAACATCATTCCGGAGTTGCGCGGACTTGTAGATTCATTATCAATAAGCCTCGATGCGCAGGATGAAGAGACTTACAACCGCATATGCAAGCCTGCATTTAAAAATGCCTTCAACAGCGTGATAGATTTCATCAAAGAGGCCGGGAAATATATACCTGATGTTCAGGCGACTGTTGTAGCCCTTGATGGAGTTGATACAGACAAATGCAAAGAGATTACCGACTCCATAGGCGTAAAACTGAAGGTCAGAAGGCTTGATATTGTCGGATAATAAGTTTTAAAATCAACCATGCGCTGCGCCTGTAGCTCAGTGGATTAGAGCATCGGCCTCCGGAGCCGAGGGTCGGAGGTTCGAATCCTCTCAGGCGCGTTAAACATTCTCCAATATATGCCCCATTTTTTTCTTCTTTGTCTTTAGATAAACTATGTTTTTTTCATTAGGCCTGCTTTCCAGCGACACCCTTTCAACAACCTTTATGCCGTATCCCTCGAGACCTATAATCTTTTTAGGGTTATTTGTCATAAGCCTCATCTTTCTGACGCCTAAATCAACAAGTATCTGGGCGCCGATCCCGTAATCCCTTAAGTCAGCCTTAAACCCGAGCTTAATATTGGCTTCAACTGTATCGAGTCCCTTATCCTGCAATTCATAAGCCTTCAGTTTATTTGCAAGGCCGATTCCCCTTCCTTCCTGCCTCATGTAAAGGATAACGCCCTTGCATTCCTTTTCTATCATCTCCATCGCCTTGTGCAATTGATCACCGCAATCGCATCTTTTTGACCCGAAGACATCGCCTGTGAGACATTCTGAATGAACCCTGACAAGCACATTGTCTTCAGGCCTTATATCGCCTTTAACAAGCGCTATATGAACATTTGGATCAACATCGCTCGAATATGCGATAGCAGTAAAATTGCCTCCAAACTCAGTTGGAAGCTGAACAGAAGCTGCCCTTTTGACGAATCTTTCTGTCCTCATTCTGTATTGAATAAGGTCTTTTATCGTTACAATCTTCATACCATGCTTTTTAGAAAATTCCATTAATTCGGGCACTCTGGACATTGTACCGTCATCATTCATTATTTCGCATATAACGCCAGCCGGTGAGAGTCCGGCAAGCCTTGCGAGATCAACAGACCCCTCGGTCTGTCCCGCCCTTTGCAAAACGCCTCCTGGTTTTGCCTTCAGCGGGAATATATGACCCGGACGGGCTATGTCTTCAGCTTTAGTCGCCGGATTTATCGCAGTAAGTATGGTAACCGCCCTATCCTGTGCTGAAATGCCTGTTGTTACGCCTCTTTTTGCTTCTATAGAAACTGTAAATGCTGTGCCGAATGATGATGTGTTTTCATCAGACATCATCGGGAGTTTAAGTTCGCCTACCCGCTGCGGCGTAAGAGGAAGGCAGATAAGGCCTCTTCCGTATTTGGCCATAAAATTTATGGCCTCTGGAGTAACCTTTTCCGCTGCCATGCAAAGGTCGCCCTCGTTTTCCCTGTCTTCGTCATCGACAAGTATGACCATCTTTCCATCAGCTATGTCTTTGATAGCTTCTTCGATTGTGTTGAATTTATGCTTTTCCATATTAACCTCCAGAAAACTACTATTGAACAAATCCTGATTGCCTCAGCGCTGCAAGGATTGATGAATCCCTGTCTTTATCAGGTTTAACAAACTTCGCCACATATTTAGCCAGTATGTCAGGCTCAAGGTTTACAGTATCACCAGGCTTTTTAAATCCTATTGTTGTCATGCCGGCAGTATGTGGAATTATAACAATACTTAAGGAATCCTTTAAGACATCAACTACGGTCAGGCTTATTCCATCAACTGCGACTGAACCCTTTTCAATAAGATAATTCAATACACTTTCAGGCGCTTCAATCATTATTTTCAGCGCGTTTCCTACAGGTGTTATTGACATTATCCTTCCAACTGCCTCAACATGTCCTGTAACAAAATGGCCTCCCATTTTCGAGGTTGGCCTCAAAGACGGCTCGAGATTCACCCTGTCGCCTTTTTTCAGTATTCCCAGATTGGTGTTCTTAAGTGTTTCATAGGACACATCAAAGGAGAGGGAATTATTATTGACTGCAAGCTCTGTAACCGTAAGGCACACGCCGTTTATCGAAATACTATCACCAATCGCAGCGTCTTTTACTACCTCATTGCCCTTTACGGTCAATCTCGCGCTGGCCGACTTTTTGTCCAGTGCTGTTACTTCTCCCAGTTCAACTATCAGTCCGGTAAACATATTATTTCATTATTCATAGTACATGGCATGCAGTCTCCTGCCGTGAGCTATGAGCTTTTTAGTGTATTAACTTTCCTATCCTTTCTAATCTCGGGAATCTCTTGGCCCTGTCCCACGACCAGTATAAAATCAGCGCCTTGCCCCTTACATCATCAATATCAACATAACCCCAGTATCTGCTGTCATAGCTCTGATCCCTGTTGTCTCCCATAACAAATAGCTTGTCTTTCGGCACAAGATAAGGTCCGAAATTATCCCTCAAATCAGAACCTCCGGGGAATTCCGACTTGTCAGTATGCTGTATGAAAGGCTCGATTATGCCCTGGCCATTCACAAACAACCTCTTATTTTTATATTCGATCATGTCCCCTTCAACCCCTATAATTCTTTTAATAAAATCCCTGTCAGGGTCTTCGGGGTATCTGAAAACTACGATGTCACCCTTCTTTGGCTGGGTAATGATTAAGACCCTTTTATCGCTGAAAGGTATCTTTGTGCCGTATATAAACTTATTTACAAGTATATGGTCGCCAATAAGCAATGTTGGCAGCATTGAGCCCGAGGGGATCTTAAAAGCCTGAATAACATACGCCCTGATTATAAGCGCAAGTATTAAGGCGTATAAAATCGCCTTCGTGTATTCGCACAGCTTACTCTGATTCATACAGCATCCCCTTTTTCCTGTTAGTCAGCATCCTTCCCCCTTCATGCAAAGCTTTATTTATTCCTTTACTTTAAGAACTGACAAAAATGCCTCCTGCGGGATTTCAACCCTTCCTATCTGCTTCATCTTCCTTTTTCCTTCTTTCTGCTTTTCAAGAAGCTTCCTTTTTCTCGTAATATCTCCGCCATAGCACTTTGCAAGCACATTTTTTCTCATCGCCTTGATGCTTTCCCGTGCTATAATCTTTCCGGCTATAGCTGCTTGAATAGCGATCTCAAACATCTGTCTGGGAATGACTTCCCGAAGTTTCTCGGCAATTTGCTTGCCCTTATAATACGCTTTATCCCTATGAACAATCAAGGAAAGCGCATCAACCGGCTCTCCATTAAGCAATATATCAAGCTTCACAAGATTCGATTCCATATAACCCAAAAACTCATAGTCCATGGAAGCATATCCCTTTGACGCGGACTTCAGTCTGTCGTAAAAATCCCAAAGTATTTCATTAAGCGGCAGTTCATACACTACCATTATCCTGTCCTTGCTTATATAACTGAACTCCTTTTGTATGCCCCGTTTACCCTGGCAGAGGTCCAATATCTGACCAACGAATTCCTTTGGCACAAAAATAGACACCTTCACATACGGCTCTTCTATGCTCAAAAACCTTTCAGGAAGGGCGCTCGGATTATCCACGAAAATCTCTTTGTTACTCATGTCAGTTACCCTGTAAATAACCGTAGGAGCAGTGCTTATAAGAGAAAGCTCAAACTCCCTTTCAAGCCGCTCTTTTATTATTTCCATATGCAAAAGCCCGAGGAAGCCGCATCTGAACCCAAAGCCGAGCGCAGAGGAAGTCTCTGGTTCGAAGTTAAAAGAAGAATCATTAAGCCTTAATTTTTCGAGAGATGCCTTCAGGTCTTCATACTGATGCGTTTCCACTGGATAAAAACCGCAAAAGACCATCGGCTTTATCTCTTTATATCCTGAAAGAGGCCTGTCAGCAGGCCTGGCAGCGTCCGTAATAGTATCACCTATTTTCGTGTCGCTCACATTTTTTATGCTCGCGATTATGTAACCCACCTCACCAGAAGAAAGAATCGGGGTATCAACCATTTTAGGCGTGAATACCCCGACCTTCAGCACCTCGTATTCCTTGCCTGTTGCCATGAGTTTCAGCTTCATCCCTATCTTTACAACGCCTTCAAAGACCCTTACGAGTACGATAACGCCCTGATAATTATCGAACCACGAATCAAAAATCAGCGCCTTCAGTGGGTTATTATCATCGCCCTTTGGCGCAGGTATTTTTTTGACAATTGCCTCCAGTATTTCCTTTGTTCCCTTTCCCTCTTTTGCGCTTGCCAGTATGGCATCTGAGCAGTCTATACCAACAGCTTCCTCGATCTGCTCCTTTACCCTTTCAGGTTCTGCTGCCGGCAGATCTATCTTGTTAATAACAGGTATTATTTCGTGGTTATGATCAACTGCCAGATATGTATTGGCGAGTGTCTGCGCCTCTACGCCTTGTGAGGCGTCAACAATAAGAAGACTGCCTTCGCATGATGCAAGGCTTCTTGATACTTCATACGAAAAGTCCACATGCCCGGGTGTATCGATAAGATTCAGAACATATGTTATGCCATCGTCGGCTTTATAGTTCAGCCTTACCGCGTGCGCCTTTATTGTAATGCCTCTTTCCTTTTCGAGATCCATGGAGTCAAGCACCTGCTCTGTCATCTCCCTTGAACTCAGTGCGCCGGTGAATTCAAGAAGCCTGTCAGCAAGCGTTGATTTTCCATGATCTATATGTGCGATAATCGAAAAGTTTCTTATGTTCTTCGGCATATAATTTAAAATCTTCTTAATTTTGTTTGTACTTATGGAGCAAAAGCCCGGCAGCGCCTATAATACCAGCGTCATCATACATAGGGGACTGCAATATCTTTATATTATCGTACAGCTCCTTTAATGCCCTTTTTGAGGCCTCTTTTAACGCAGCTTCAACATAAATATTCCATGCGCCGGTCAACCCGCCGGTGAGAATAATCGCCTCCGGGCTTAATATATTTATGATATTGGCAATGCCTATTCCAAGACTTTTGCCCGCCTCTCTGAGGATAGATCTGGCAAGCGAATCTCCATCAAGAGCTGCATTGTAAATATCATCAGCGCCTATCTTATAAAAATTGCCGCTGTATTGTTCTTTTAAGGCTGTTTCCGCGCCCTTTTCTATCTCGGACACAGTCTTGTTTATAATAGCTGTTGCAGACGCGTATGATTCAAGGCATCCAACATTTCCGCAACTGCATTGCCGAGCCTCGGAATTTATACTCATGTGTCCAATCTCTGCTGCCACAGGCAGCAATTCATTGTTTATCACTATGCCGCCGCCAATGCCTGTGCCAAGCGTTAAAACAACAAAATCATTGAAATCAGCGCCTGCTCCTGCCAATTTCTCTCCGTATGCAGCAGCATTTGCGTCATTCTCAATGATTATCGGCACATTATGCCTGCCCCTGATTTCCGAGACAAGATTAAAATTTGTCAGTTCGGGTATATTGGGCGACCTCATAACAATGCCGTCCCGTCGGTTAATAATACCTGCTACAGCAATGCCTATACCCGCTATATCTTTTTCATGACCTGACAACAGACTGTCAATGAGCCTGCAAACAACTTCAACAGGCTGATCACCGGCAGGCTCTTTTAATTTCATTATTATCCTGCAACCAGAATTATCAGAATATCCGACAATAGCCGCCCTTATATTAGTGCCGCCAATATCAACTCCAACCGCGTATTTTTCAGACATGGCCATCCCGCTTCATAAAAAAATCATCATTAATCATTCATATCTCCACAAAAACATATGACAGCCGGAAAAGCTGTCATACTTTATGATTACTTCGATATCTATATTTTTAACTGCCGGTGCACAAAACTATAATCATCAGATACGATTATCAAAAGATAAAATCGCTTTGCAGCATATCAAAAACTCTAAATTTTAACATATTTTTTTGAGTTTCAACAAACTCAGCTCAATGTCTTTAATGTTAATATCAGACGCGACGCGGAAAAACTCATTCAGCATGGATGTCCTCAAATCTATTATCGCGTGAAAACGGTTTATAAATTCACGGTATGGTTTGGCAGGCCCGTTTTCCATGTTCACGAGCAGAGTGCCGCAGAAATACCAGTTGCATCTGAAAGGCCTAACTGCCCGCTCTCTTACGCATCCATACTGACAAAGAAACTGGCATGGTTCTGAATCGGGGATGCCGTCTTTGTAAAGCAGAGGCTTCACATAGAGCGCGTGTATGTAAATAAGATCTTCATAGTCATAATATGCGTGCAGGTTTATACAGCAAACCTTCGTGCATTGAGGGCATACCATAGAGGTGTTCAATTGAATAAACCTGTCAATTTCTTCAATGCCCTGCCTCACCTTAAATGCTATACCCGATACATTCTCGAGTTCCTCCGCATAGTCATCAAAGAATTTCCCCAAAAAAAAAGATGGCTTCAGCCTGATCCTTTTCCGCAAAATGTGATTCCATTACATAAGACTGGCACTTATTTACCATGTCGATATTATAATTCTAATGCGTGTAAAAAGGTGAATCTTACAGTTGCATAAAAGCATCGAGTTAGGCAAGACTGATGTGCTGAAAAGACTTTACCTGCGACACCTTATAAGATTTTCATACCACCCATTGTATTCAATGCGGAATTCATCCTCAGTTAAACCTATCATTCTCTCAATGAATAAGGTGTCATGTCGCATTGTAAAGGCTTTGAAGCATTTCAGTCTTGCCGCTCATGCAGCATTAGGGTGAAGCTATGATACGCGAAATTATCTGATGCACCGGAAAAAGACTGGCGTAATCCGCAGATGTATAAAAAAATACCCTGCCTCAAACAGGCAGGGTAATAAGTCTTGATAAGCGCCGAGAACAAATGTTATATCGCGGACTCCCCTTTTTCACCGGTTCTTATTCTTATTACATCTTCAAGGGCATAGATAAATATCTTTCCATCACCTATTTTACCTGTATTAGCCTTTTCTATTATTGTCGATACTATCTTTTCAACCATGCCATTGATTGCCACCACCTCTATCTTCACCTTTGGTATAAATGAGATCTGAAATTCCGTTCCCCTGTAAAGCTCCACATGGCCTTTCTGCCTGCCAAAGCCCTTAACATCGGTTACTGTCATTCCCTGCACTCCTAATTCATTAAGGGCGTCTTTTACTTCATCCAATTTAAACGGCTTGATAATTGCTTCTATTTTTTTCATAACTCCTCCTTAATTCAGTCATGGTATTGTCAAAAATTATTTTCCCTCTCCCCTTGTGGGAGAGGGATAGGGTGAGGGGTATCTTATCGCTTGAATTATCTGCATGCTGCCCTCCATCCACCTCTATAACCACTTTATTTTCAAGATTTACGAAATCTACTATGTACTTGCCCAACTGCTGTTGACGACGAAATTTAAACCCCTCTACTTGCCTATTCCTGAGATATCTCCATAAATAACGTTCCGTATCCGTAGAGTTTTTTCTCAGTCTTCTGGCTATATCTATCAAACTTTTCACCCCCACCCTCTCCCTCCCCCCTCAAGGGGGAGGGTTTCTTTTATATTTCAATATGTTTTAAAACACTCTTTCATACAACTTTTGACATTAGCTCAGTCATTGTGTCATTAGTCGTTAAGTCTTCAAAAACAAAATCAACCAATTGCCCTACAACTTAATGAAAACTAATGACTTGTTTGCCTATAAATTGTACGCCTTTTCTCCGTGCTGGCTCTCGTCAAGACCTTCAACCTCTTTTTCAGCATCCACCCTTAAGCCTGCCAGCATTTTAATTATCAGGAGAATTAAAGAGGTGACAATGGTTACATAAACAGCAGTCACTCCAACAGCTACAAACTGTGTTGCGAGCTGTCCGGGATTTCCGTACAGAAGCCCTGAGCCTGCTTCGTTTATAGACGGGTCAGCAAACACACCTGTTAATATAGCGCCGATAGTCCCGGCTATCCCGTGTATGCCAAAGGCATCAAGGGCATCGTCATAGCCAAGCTTTGGCTTCAGAGAGGCCACGGCAAAATAAGGAATGAAACCTGAGCATATTCCTATAACTATGGCGCCTGAAATGTTTACAAAGCCTGCCGCAGGAGTTATGGCTACAAGGCCTGCTACTGCCCCTGACGCGAGTCCGAGCAAGGTAGGCTTCTTAGCATGGCTCCATTCCGTGAGCATCCATACAACTGCCGATATAGCTGCCGCTGTATTGGTATTTATAAAGGCTATTCCAGCAAGTCCATTAGCCGCGAGCGCTGACCCAGCATTAAAGCCAAACCATCCAAACCATAATAGACCAGTGCCTAAGACAACAAGCGTCAGGTTGCCGGGTATAAGGACGTTTTCCTGTCTTTTACCCAGCATGACAGCACCTACAAGGGCTGCCACGCCGGCATTAATATGCACGACTGTCCCTCCCGCAAAATCGAGCGCCCCGTCCTTGGCAAGAAATCCTCCGCCCCACACCCAGTGCGCCACTGGCAGATAGGCTATGGTCATCCAGAGGATAACAAATATAACCCATGCTGAAAATTTAATCCTCTCGATATACGCTCCGCTGACAAGGGCAACAGTTATAGCCGCAAATGTAAGCTGAAACACGATAAATATATACTCCGGTATTGTGCCTGACAAACTATCAACCGCAACCCCTGATAAAAACAATTTCTCTGGCGCCCCTATTATTGACAGCATGTCCGTGCCAAAGGTCAGCGTATAACCATAAATTACCCAGAGAACACTAACTATACAGAACGCGACAAACGACATGGCAATAGTGTTGAGTGTGTCTTTTCTTTTTGAAAGACCTCCGTAAAAAAGCGCCAATCCGGGAATTGTCATGAGCATAACCATGGCAGTCGCAACAATCATCCATGCGGTATCACCCGTATCGAGCTTTGGAGCATCTGCCGGGGCAGATACCTCTTCCATTTCAGCGACTGCAGGAGAAGGCTGTGCTACATCTTCGGCTGACACAATGCCTGCGAAAACTGTCAATATTGCTATTATTAATATGTTCAACATTAGTTTCATTACTGCCTCCTGTTCTTTCTTCTTATTTACCGCAACAGCGGATGTTCAATAACCGACAAGCCCTAAAAGCTGCCTAAAAGCCGAAGGTCAGGTTTAAGCCTGTAACAAATGTATCATCCATATGACCGTTTGGATTATAGTCATGCCTCCTCGCCCTGTCAGATAGAGGGAACCAATATTGAGCGACCGGCTGGATTACGACACTCTCTGATACCGGAATAGTAAACCCTGCCTTTAGCATTCCATCGTGAAAGGCATTATATTTCTTTCCAGTGCCACCCTCTGTTCTGAACGCATCATCATCTCCCTTGAAATAGCCTGCAGAGGCGCCGAGATCGAGCGTTATTTCCTTATAAACCGGCAATGAATGCGCAACAGAAAGATTTATGTAAGTCCCTGGATACGATGTAATATCCCTGTATACAGTCAGTGTCGGATTTGCTATGACATCATAGCTTGCTGACAGGAACAACTCTTCTGTTTCAGGGGCATACTTGGTGCCATAGTAGATATAACCGCCTGTCAGGCTGAGCTTATCAAAGCTGTGTGTATAGCTCAGGGTTAAATCAACCTCATTGAAACTCTTGTGACCTTCCCGGTCAGGAGAAAAAGACTGGGTCGGACGTCCGTTACTGTCAATATTCCCCCAGAAATTGGCTGAAAATCCCTTATAGGAAATTGCTATGCCCGGCTGCAACACTACGCTTCCTGAGCTCAGCTCATAGCCTCTAAACACATATTTGTTGAAAATGCCGATAGACGCGCTTCCTGCAACCTTTTCTTTTTCACCCGCGTGCAGACTGCCCGCAGACATACCGATAACTAAAACAACCACTAATAAAACAATCTTTAAGCCTTTCATCACAGACCTCCAATATTATATTTTGAATTTATAGCGGGCGTATTACCGCGGCTTGCTATTAAATCCTGAATTTAATATTGCTAAATCCGTGCCAAACTCAACTCATTGATTTATAATGAAATGAATATGTGAAATCCTACATTCATGTAGGATTTGTGAGAGCGGGATACATTTATGTAGCACCTTGACTAATTGTAGCCTGATAATTCACAGGTATGTTGAACTTTAAGGGATAAACCGAGAAATGCATTTAATTCTTCTACTGAGAAAGCATAGATGCCTGAAAAGGACTTATTTGCCACTGAAGTGCATTTTTGGTTTACAAAGTCAGCATTTGGTAAATGCGGTCAAACCAAAAAAAACCGGCAGGTATTACCTGCCGGCTGTATAAACTAATACTAATTATAAGAGTGGTACGATAAGCAATGCCACGATGTTAATAACCTTTATCATAGGGTTAATTGCTGGAC
>JBBILM010000019.1:0-23699 GCA_037444915.1 Nitrospirota bacterium
CCATTCTTTACTCACAGTAACAAGCGCAGGGAGACTAACAAGATCATAATTTGGATCATCAACAAACTGAAGTCCGATAATATTAATATCAGAGATAACCCTTATTGCCGAAATATTATTAAGAAATGAGATGTCAAATATATCTGCCAGATCAAAACTCTTGCTTTCCATTGAAAGGATCGGTGACAGAGCATCACGTGCAATTTCAAGTCCTTTATCATTTAAAGCTACAATTGTAATATTTGCATTGTTTGTATTTGGATTTAAAAGAATAATGGATTTGCTGTATACATCTTTCTCAAATATCTGTGGAAAATCAAGTTGTGTTGAAGATTCTTTAATAGCTGGAATAACATCTGACTTCTTATTATCTATGCTGGTAACTGTTGCATTCGCCTCTATATTGCCCTTTGCCTCAATCTTTAAATATACTGTTTTCCAGCTGGCAGTTGATTTGAGTTAATTGTTTTTAGTCCACTTGCGCCAATGCGCCAGACTGTATTGAGTAAACCAACCATATTACCGTTTGCGTTGTAAGCCGAAATCTTAACGTCTGTTTCTACAGCGTCAATATTGGTTATGCTGATATTTGAAGAATACGTATCACCAAAATAAACATTAAGATATAAGATTTTTGAATTTGGCAAATCCTGAGCATAGAGATTGCCTGAAAAGAATAGTGAGAATGAAATGATTATTGCTACAATTGCTAATAAGCACCTTCTATTTGTTACCCTCTTACTTATTGACATAACCCCCTCCAGTTTAATGATAGAATGCTTCATTTATTAAATTATCCGATATGAGGAGTGATCAAATTTATTTGCTTTAATCACTCCTCAATAAACTCGTAACTTTATTTCTTTTTCCCACCCGGCGTCGGCAAATCAACAGACCTCGGACTTATTGTATATCCGGCATCTTTTATCAGCCCTCTGAATACATTATCAGCATCTGTTCCATAGCTTTTTATAAAGGCTGCCTGAATAATGCCCATATTCCCTTCAAGCCCGGGTTCAACTTCCTCAAGGGCAGTTTTGCTTCTTCTTAATAAATCAACGAGGTCATTTCTCTTTATCAAGTTGGTGCTGAATCGCCTGCCGAGTTCATCCCCCATAACCTTAAATGTCTGGTGGTAAATCTCTTTTTTCAGAACATTTGTAGGCGGTATATCGAGGGCACCGAGCGTTTTGCCCTTGCTGTAATCGATAAACAGCAGAGTGCCGCCTTCGGCCTTCTGTGTCATAACCCCGCCTTCTCTCAACATCCTCTGGGTTGCCTCAAATTTGGTGTTATATACCTGAACAAACTCTTTTATAAATTTTTCCCTGTCAGACTGAGAGCCTTCTGAGATAAGGGTTATAAATACATCTATGGCACGCTTAAGAGTTCTTGCCCAACCTTCTTCGAAGTCCTCAATGACTTTTACAAACTGCTTTCCGGTTATGTTTCCAATCCTCTCTGCTGCCTTTGTAATATTTGGACCTAATACAAGATCAGCTATTCTGTCCTGATACCCTATCCTGTATCCTTTTACAAACGCATCCTTCAAATCTGAATGAACCCAGAAATAATCAAGTACCTTCTCATTAACGAGTTCTTCAACAAACGCCCCGTCAATCTGGCCCGGCTGAAGCCTTAAAATATTCTTGTCTCCCCAATGCCTTCTGCCCCACCATTCGCCAGCTTTTTCATAGTCAGACACAGTCTTGGCAGGCCGGTAGTAAACAGTCTCCTCATTTCTTACGAATTGATCAACAGTTACACACCCTCCAAGAAATACAACGATGAGCAATGAAAAAACGAACACTGAAAGACGCACTTTTTTGGACATTCCCTATTCTTCCTTTTAAAAAAATAACAAGGCATGTCGTTTTAAAGAGTCATGCCTGATTTTTAAAACTCCAAAAAGGCCTGCAAGGCATGCCTTTTTTTGAAGATAGAATTTGAATTATTAAAGGTGTGTTTTTTAGTAAGATTCTAAATGATAGTATCAGTTTATAAGCATTTACTTTTGTCAAGTATCCCCCACAATGCCCCTCAAGCTATTAAACAATAACAGAGCATAAAATCTGCTGTCAATGTTTTATAGTCAGTATTCTCAAAAAATATAAACGATTAATCCCTGTTTGTCAATCCCTCAAAAGAGGGATTTTTTTGTGAAATGGTATCTATACACAGCGTCATTAAAAATTGCGCATGCTTTGTCATTTCCGCCCTATGGGTCGGAACCCACGGGTCATAGACTTGTCGGCCTATGGCTCGAAGCCAACGGCTCATAGAGGAATCTTTCTGAAACAACCCCCTCAATCCCCCTTTGATAAGGGGGAATAAGAAGGATGCCCCCGAACAAGTCGGGGCAGGCTCCCAAGCCGGCATGACAGACTTTTCGTGAATTTCATTGCATGAGCAATTATATAAGTCGTCATGTATAAAATCAATGATGTCAAAAGATGAGGACATTACCCATTGTCTGAATATGTCAGGATGGATTTACCCCGTTGCCGAAGTCGAGAGCGCTTTTTGTAAAATTTGCGGGATGCAGGCAGAGGCGGAGGCAATAAAAAATAAAGTTTCGATTTCTATGGATAAACCTACTCACAAGGGGGCAGCGCTATAAACTTGAATGATGTCCTGAATATATTGCATTATCTGTTGACACAACTGAATTTTGAAGGTAATCTTATTCAAAGACAGCCCTTTCTAATCTCTATATCCAGGAAGAAATGGCCTATTTTTACAGTAAAAGATTAAAATAGTAAATGACATCAATTACCGCATGTCATGAGAGCGTATTAAATTAGGTATATTAGATATTAACAAATGATTCCATATAAAGACGACAACCCAACCTATACATTTCCGTTTGTTACAATCGGACTGATTGTCCTGAACTGTCTTGTTTTTGTGTATGAGTTCGTTGCTGTTGAAGGGGCTGCCCGTATAGCGCACTCTTACGGCGCGATTCCCTTGAATTTGCTCTCTTTTGAAAAAACGCAGCCTATTCATCCACTGCTTACTATCTTTACATCTATGTTTTTGCACGGCGGGTTATTTCATCTTGGTGGGAATATGCTTTATTTATGGATATTTGGCAATAATATCGAAGATGTCCTTGGTCATTTCAGATTCCTGATTTTTTATGTTGTATCGGGAATTGTTGCTGTTTATATGCATGCTATTACAGAGTCCGATTCTGTTATACCTATGATAGGCGCAAGCGGCGCGGTATCGGGTATATTAGGCGCGTATCTTTTATTATTTCCCCACGCAAGGGTACACACGATACTTTTTTTTGGGTTTTTCTGGCAGGTGGTTAGAATACCGGCAATAGTCGTAATAGGATTCTGGGCTATTATCCAGATAGTCTGCGGTATTCTCAGCAAAGGCATGTTAAATCAGGGTGGGGTTGCATGGTTTGCTCACATAGGAGGTTTTTTAGCAGGACTGCTTACCATAAAATTCTGGATACCAGAGAAGAACAGGAAGAGATATTAAATCTCTGCAAAATACATCATAATTTAGCAAAAACATAGCATAATTAGCTAATATTTCCCCAAATTAGCCGCATATTGACCTTGCGTAGTTGAGCCTCAAACAGATATATTAGCACTCATCAAAGACGAGTGCTAACAATAATGAGATAGCCGCTTATTGTATTTGTAGAAATAAATATTCCCAAAATATTTTTATGCCGCAAGCAAAATGTGATTGAATGTCGTGCATATTTATTGATTGGCAATAAATACGGAACCTTGATTTTCAGGGTTCTATAAATTTCAAATAAGCATAATACTAAAAAAGGAGGCAGGACATGAAGATTAAACCACTTAAGGACAGGGTAGTTGTCAGGTATTCAGAAGAGGAAATCGAAAAAACAGCCGGCGGCATCTATGTTCCGGATGTAGCAAAGGAAAAACCCCAGAGGGGAAGTGTTGAAGCTGTGGGTTCAGAGGTAAAGGAAGTAAAGGTTGGAAATACCGTGCTTTTTGATAAGTATTCTGGCTCAAAGATTAAGCTTAACGATACAGAATATCTGATCGTAAAAGAAGAAGACTTATTAGGAATTATAGAATAAAAACAAGGAGGAAAAAGAATGGCAGCAAAGCAATTATTATTTGACGAAGCAGCGAGACAGGCAATTTTAAAGGGTGTTAATGTCTTGACGAATGCTGTAAAGGCAACACTCGGGCCAAGGGGCAGGAATGTAATAATAGACAGGAAATTCGGCGCACCGAACATTACAAAAGACGGTGTGACAGTCGCAAAAGAGGTGGAATTAAAGGATCCATATGAAAATATGGGTGCGCAGCTCTTAAGAGAGGTTGCTTCAAAGACCTCTGATGTTGCAGGAGACGGAACAACAACTGCAACCGTTCTTGCATACGCTGTTTACAAGGAGGGCATGAAGCATGTTACGGCAGGCGCAAATGCCATTGACCTTAAAAGAGGCATTGACAAGGCAGTTGAGGTCATTATCGATGAATTAAAGAAGATGTCAAAGCCTGTTGCTGAGAAAAAGGAGATAGCTCAGGTAGGAACAATATCAGCAAACAACGACCCTTCAATAGGTGAACTGATTGCCGAGGCAATGGACAAGGTTGGCAAAGACGGCGTTATAACTGTGGAAGAGGCAAAGAGCATGGCAACAACCCTTGACGTTGTTGAAGGAATGCAGTTTGACAGAGGCTATATTTCACCTTATTTCATTACCGACCCTGAGAGAATGGAATGCATTCTTGATGACGCGTTTATTCTTCTGTATGACAAAAAGATATCGAGCATGAAAGACCTTCTTCCAATATTGGAGCAGATCGCAAAGATGGGAAGACCGCTTCTCATAATATCAGAGGAAGTAGAGGGAGAGGCGCTTGCGACTCTCGTTGTAAATAAACTCCGCGGCACACTGCAGGTCTGCTCGGTTAAAGCCCCTGGATTTGGCGACAGAAGGAAGGCAATGCTTGAAGATATAGCTATTCTTACTGGCGGTACTGTCATATCTGAAGACATCGGCCTTAAGCTCGAAAACGTAAAAGTAAATGATCTTGGAAGGGCAAGAAAAATAACGATTGATAAAGATAATACAACAATAGTGGAAGGCACCGGCGACCACGCGATGATTCAGGGCAGGGTAAAACAGATCAAGGCTCAGATTGAAGAGACCACGTCTGATTATGACCGGGAAAAACTTCAGGAAAGGCTCGCTAAATTAGTTGGCGGAGTTGCGGTTATTAATGTAGGGGCCGCAACAGAAGCGGAAATGAAAGAAAAAAAGGCGAGGGTAGAGGACGCGCTCCACGCTACAAGAGCGGCAGTCGAAGAGGGAATTGTTCCGGGCGGCGGCGTTGCATTTATCAGAAGCGTGAATGCCCTTGGCAGCCTTAAGTTAGACCATGACCAGCAGCTTGGCGTAAGCATAATTAAAAGGGCATTAGAGGAGCCCATAAGACAGATTATCCAGAATGCGGGTATGGAGAGTTCTATAATAGTTGAGAAGGTAAAGGAATCAAAAGATGTTAATTTCGGATACGATGCCTACAGGGAAGAATACACTGACATGCTGAAGTCTGGCATAATTGATCCGACAAAGGTTACAAGGACCGCTCTTCAGAATGCCGCATCTGTTGCAGGGCTTATGCTTACAACAGAGGTGATGATTACTGAGATGCCTGAAGAAGAAAAGAAAATGATGCCTCCTATGCCGGGCGGCGGAATGGAAGGTATGTATTAAAAAACATTGAATGTCAGGCAGCAGGCATCGTATGTCTGCTGCCTGTCTTTTTTTATGAGTGCTTAATCCATGATATGCAGTTGTCTGCCCATGCTGCTATAATCTTATGGTTTAATTGCATTATTTGTGTTAATAGCTGCTGCGAATATTCAAACAAAGTATGTTATCCTATAAATGTAAAGTAAGCATATCCCCTTAATCTTGATGCAGGAATCTTCAATAAGATGAAAATTATGAGGCATAATATAAAATTAATAACCCTGGCAATCTCATTTCTTTTGCTGTCATACATAGGCATTCAATTATTAGTCCCATACAATATCAGCAGCTTTCAGATGGAGGTGGAGATACCAGAAGGAGCCACATACAAGGAGGCATTGAATATCCTTGCTGATAATAAACTTATAAGGGATAAGAACATGTTTGTAGTCTTTGGCAGGCTGACCGGGCTTGACAAAAAAATAAGGGCCGGATTTTATACCTTTGTGGGAAACATGACCCCTATCGGCGTTTTCATGAGACTGATCGAGGGCAGGATAGTCGAATATGAGATTACAATAATCGAGGGAGACAGCCTTCTGGAAATAGGCACTAAACTCTCGCAAAACAATATAGTTTCAGCAGATTTTTTTGAATTGCTCTCAAAAGACAGGGCATTGCTTGCCCGGCTTAATATTAATGCCCCGAGCCTTGAAGGTTATATCTTTCCGCAGACTTATAAATTCCCAAAAGGCATCAAACCAGAATACGCGTTAATACTAATGGTAAACAAACTCCGAAAAGAGTTTACTGATGAAATGAAACACAGATTAGCTGAAATAGGCTGGAGCGAAAACGAGATACTGACACTTGCATCTATTATCGAGAGGGAAGCTAAAACAGATGAGGAACGACCATTAATATCTGCTGTTTACCACAACAGGATTAAAATGAGGATGCCGCTTCAGGCTGATCCTACCGCGATTTACGGCTTGAAAAGTTTCAGGGAAAAAATAACGCGAAGCGATCTCAAAAAAAAGACACTTTATAATACTTATTTAATTAATGGTTTGCCGCCCGGACCAATAACATCACCCGGACTCAAATCTATAAACGCTGCTTTGTATCCTGCGAATGTTCCTTATCTGTATTTTGTTTCTAAAAGGGACGGAACCCATTTATTTTCGAGGACATACGAGGAGCATAAGGCTGCCATAAGACAGGTTAGGGAAATGGCCGAAAATAAAGAGAAAGACGCGATCGAAAGCAATAACGAGGAAGGTTCATAATCCATTGATAAAAAAAAGAAATACAAGGCAGATATTTGTTGGCAATGTTCCTGTAGGCGGTGAAAGTCCAATAACTGTTCAGTCAATGACAAAGACTGATACGAGGGATATAAATGCAACTGTCAGGCAAATCCTTTCTCTGGAATCAGCCGGATGCGAGATTGTCAGGCTTGCGGTTCCTGACATGGAAGCAGCAGCAGCATTGCATGAAATAAAGATATCAGTCTCCATACCAATTATCGCGGACATACATTTTGACTGGAGGCTCGCTCTTGAAGCAATAAAACAGGGTGTTGATGGCTTAAGGCTGAATCCCGGCAATATAGGAGCTAAGTGGAAGGTGCTGGAGGTCATTGCTGCGGCAAAGGATAATAAAATTCCCATAAGAATAGGTGTTAACGCTGGTTCTCTTGAAAAAGAATTGATAGATAAATACGGTCATCCTACTCCTGAATCCCTTGTTGAAAGTGCTGAAGGTCATATAAAAATCCTCGAAGACCTCGGTTTTTTCGACATAAAGGTTTCTCTGAAGGCATCGAATGTCATGAAAACAGTTGAGGCATACAGGCTGTTTTCAGAGAGATATGATTATCCGCTCCATATTGGCATTTCAGAGGCAGGTCCGGCATTTTCAGGAATAATAAAGAGTTCTGTAGGGCTCGGCATTCTTCTTTCAGAAGGCATTGGAGATACAATGAGGGTATCCCTGACAGCAGAGCCTGAAGAAGAGGTCAGGGTTGCTTATGAAATACTCAAATCCCTCGGAATAAGGCGAAGAAATCCTGAGATAATATCATGCCCAACCTGCGGAAGATGCCAGATAGATCTCAGGCAACTCGCGCAAAAGGTAGAAAGCGCGGTTAAGGACATAAAAAAGCCTATAAGCGTCGCTGTTATGGGGTGCGTGGTTAACGGACCCGGCGAGGCCCGTGAAGCAGACTTTGGCATTGCCGGAGGCAAAGGAATGGGAATGGTTTTTAAAAGAGGGGAAGTTGTGAAAAAGACAGAGGAAGACAGATTGCTGGAAGAACTTATGAAACTTATCGAAGAGTCTGAAGAGTCTTGATGATGCAAAAAAAATCGCCGAATAATACGGGTGTTTCGCCATATATTACGCCAGAAGGCCAAAAGCGGTTAATAGATGAACTCTCATATCTTTGGAAGGTTAAGCGTCCCCAGGTCACTCAGGCGGTTGCTGATGCTGCTGCCATGGGCGATCGTTCCGAGAATGCCGAATATATATACGGCAAAAAACAGTTGAGGCAGATTGATTCCCGCATCCGTTTTCTTACAAAGAGATTGAGCGAGTTGGTTATAGTTGACAGGATGCCAGCTGACACTTCAAAGGTTTTTTTCGGTGCATGGGTAGAAATTGAGGATGCGGCCGGAAATTCTTACTGCTATCGAATTGTCGGGCCTGATGAGTTTGATCCTGACAGGGAATATATCAGTATTGATTCGCCTATGGCTAAGGCATTGTTGCGCAAAACAGATGGCGACGAAGTTGTTGTGAACAGGCCTGAAGGCCCTGCTGTCTATGTTATAAAATCCGTTAACTATCATTTTTAACCCGTCCGGTCATTACTCGATACGACAAAGAATATATAGAGGAAAGCAAAAGTTGCATAAAATGGAGATGAAGTTTGGATAGCCTTTCCCTTGATTATATAAGGGACATACAAATATACCAGAACAAAAACGGCTACCGCTTTTCTGTTGACGCTCTTCTTTTATATTCGTTTATAAATCTTGCAAGGGCAAAAAAGATCGCGGATTTGGGGGCCGGGTCAGGTATTATCGGACTGCTTCTTGCGAGAAAATATTCAAGGGCTGATATTGTGCTAATCGAACTTCAGGAGAGCCTTGTGAGGCTTGCAGAGAAAAATGTAATCATCAACAATCTTCAAAAACAGGTAAGTACCATTCACGCTGATTTAAAAAGCATTAATAAAAGGCTTTACTCGGAATACGTTCAGGAGTCAGTGAAAGGGAAACCCAGCGCTATTGTTCATGATGAGTTAATCATGAATACCTTTGATTTGATTGTATCAAACCCTCCTTTCAGAAAACCCGAAACCGGATTGTTGAGCATTGGCGATGAAAAAGCGATTGCAAGGCATGAACTCGAACTGTCCCTTCGTGATCTTGCCATGACCGCCTCTCTGCTTCTAAAGCACGGAGGAAGGTTCAGCATTGTTCATCTCCCTGAAAGGCTGGCCGAGATAATAAGCGTTATGAAGACGAATGCTTTAGAGCCAAAGAGATTGAGATTTGTTTATTCGAATTCATTGTCAGAAGCAAAGATGGTATTGATGGAAGCTGTTAAAGGAGCGAGGAGTGGATTGAAAACAGAAAAGCCGCTTATTATTTACAATGAAGACGGCGGTTATACGAATGAGATGAGAGATATTTACGGTTATTGACTTTAATGTCTTCATCAATTAATTTACTTATATGCTATTTTATATACTGAAACGTATTTTATTAATGATTCCGCTCATCTTTGGAATTACTCTTATCACATTTACTGTAATTCACCTTGCGCCTGGAGGTCCGGTAGAAGTGGAGACAGAGATGTCTTTAAAGGCATCTGCTCAGGCAAGGGAAAATCTAAAAAGGTTATACGGGCTTGATAAGCCGGTGCATGTGCAGTATTTTGATTGGCTCAAGAGATTTGTAAAACTTGATTTTGGCAAGTCTTTTGTCGACGGGAAAAATGTTCTTGATAAAATAAAAGAAAGGATACCTGTAACCATTACCATCAATCTTCTTTCAATCTTTCTTATAATTTCGATTGCGATACCGATAGGCGTGCTATCTGCTGTAAGGCAATATTCTCTGTTTGACAAGCTTACCACTGTCTTTGTCTTTATCGGGTTTTCCACTCCGACATTCTGGCTTGCCCTTATATTAATGATTGTGTTCGGTGTTAGCCTTGGATGGCTGCCTATATCAGGCATTCAGAGCATTGATGTATCAGGAATGGGCGCTCTGGAAAGATTCTGGGACAAGGCAATGCACTTGATAATGCCGGTTGGACTCAGCGCCTTTGCAGGTATAGCCGGGCTAAGCAGGTACAGCAGATCGAGCATGCTTGATGTGATAAGGCAGGATTATATCAGGACAGCGAGGGCAAAAGGGCTCAAAGATAGTGAAGTGATAATACATCATGCTCTGAGAAACGCGCTTTTACCGGTTGTAACCATTCTCGGACTTGCCGTGCCAGGACTGATAGGAGGGAGTGTTATATTTGAGACAATATTTGCCATACCCGGCATGGGGCAGTTGTTCTATTCATCAACCATGGCAAGGGATTACCCGACAATTATGGGGATACTTGTCATAGGCGCGATTTTGACCCTGATTGGAAACCTTATTGCTGATACTTCATATGCGCTTGTAGATCCGAGGATAAGGATTAAAAGCCGCTGACATTCTTATTTTAAAGTCTTTTTTATAATTTTGAATCGCAAAATGCCCGCATGACATTTTTATGAGATACATTAAAACTATATTAAAAGGATTTGTAGACTTTCATAAAGACGGCGGCATGATGCTTGCGGCTTCAATATCTTATTTTTGCATGATGTCGCTGATACCTTTCTGTCTTTTGCTCGTGGCATTGCTTGGTTATCTGCTCGGTGAATATGCCGAACTGATAAGTTTCTTTTCAGGAAAACTGATGAGCATGTTTCCGGCAATCACTCATGAGATTACAGGAGAGATAGAGAAAATAATATTGTATAAGGGCATTGGAAAATTCTCTTTGCTTTTGTATGGTTTTCTTGCGTATCAACTTTTCTCGTCAATGGAATCGGCTATAAATGTAGTATTTAAGGCAAAGGGGCAAAGGGGATTCATAGCATCATTGGCGCTCTCTTTTTTTTTATTGTGACCCTGATACTTGTATTTATAATAATCTCCTTTGCAATGACATCTGCTATATCAATGCTTGCTACATTTCAGGATTATTTCCCTAATATCAAAATCGGCAAGTTATCAGGCTTTATAATAAGATTTGTCGTGCCGCTTTTTCTTGTGTTGCTTACTGTATCAGCTATATATATTCTTCTTCCTGTCAGGAAGGTCAAATTAGGTCATGCAATGTATGGCGCGCTTTTTACCACGATTTTGCTTGAGGCAGCAAAGCATGTTTTCACCCTGTATATTATCAAAGTGGCTAAAATGGGAACTATATACGGTCCTCTATCGGCTTTTGTGATATTCCTCTTATGGATTTTTTATTCGGCGTGCATATTTCTCGTTGGCGCAGAAGTGGTTCATAACATGGAGGGAATAAAAAAGAGGATATCGAAATAAAATGTATGATTAAGTGGAGGTTAATAGATTCCGGCAAGTGCGATGCTGCATTTAATATGGCTCTGGATGAAGCTATTGCCATAAACGTAATAAACGGCGCATCTGCTCCAACACTCCGATTTTACGGATGGAAAAGGCCGTCATTGAGCATTGGCGCGTTTCAGAGGCTTGCAGATATTGACCAGCAGTATTGCGCTGCTAATGATATTGCTATCGTCAGAAGACCGACTGGCGGCAGGGGGATTCTTCATGATGACGAGTTTACTTACAGCTTTTCGTCGCGCAGTGACGACTCTGTGTTCAACGGACTTTTAAATACATACAGGCGGTTGAGCACTGCAATGTCTTGCGCGCTGCAAAGACTGGGGTTGAACGCAACAATGAAGACAGAGAGGGAAAAAGGAAGGAATCTTACGAGAAGCCCTGTATGTTTTCAGTCTACCTCTTATGGAGAGGTGAGTGTTAAGGGATTGAAATTGATAGGTTCGGCACAAAAGAGGTGGAAGAACGGGTTTTTACAGCACGGATCAATACCTTATTCGGTTAACCATGAAACGGGCGGCAAGGTATTTAAAGGCGCATGCATTTCTGAGAAAGAGGATAGTTCCTTAATTGGCTTGAAAGATATGCTTTCTGACTTCAGGCCGGAGGAATTAAAAAACAGCATAAAATGGTCTTTTGAAAAAGAATTCAATATTACGCTTGTGGATAGTCCTCTCTCTGCTCAGGAGCAGGAGACTGCTCTCTTTCTAATCCGTGAGAAGTATGATAATGATGAGTGGACTCTTCATGGGACAAGGAATAGCCTGTCCTGTAATAATACCAAAATACAGAGGAAAGCATAATAAGTCCTATATAGCCTTGGATAACATATGAAATAAGTTGGTAAGGCATTGATAATATAGGTCCTATAATCGGTATGAGGGTCAGCGGAGAGCCTATGAAAATAACTATGAATCCTGATAGGATATATCCCATAAGGAGAATTCCGTAAAAGATTATGGAAGAAGGGATGGAATAAATATAATTTATTGTCTGTTTAAAGGCTATTACAGGGCTTTTTCTCGTAAAAGCGATATTCGCAACACCATAAACAGTGATTGACAGCGTTATAATGATCAAAAAAAGGCCTGCGCTAAGCAGAACAAGGGAAAAGAATACCCCAAGAAAAAGGGCGAGTGTTGCCTCCTGAGTCTTGGCCAGTTCTATTATATTTGACGCAACACCTCCGAGTATCCCGAGCATAAAAGCAACTGCAATAGCGATAATCCCGATTAATGCTGAAAAAAGGAGCACAGGAAAGAAAAAATGTTTCCCCTCTGTCCAAAAAGCCTTAAAGGTGAATCTGTCTTTTTCATTCAATATGCTGTTTTTAAGGATGCCGATAGTGCCGCTAAGGGTGAACAGCCACATAACGGTTATAAATGCGAGATATATTACAATACTGAGCAATATTATTACGGCTATGCCGAAATATTTTTTTAATAGGTCTGCAGAGCCTTTAAATATGCTTGAGATATCCGTAAGCCTTAAAATTTCTGTCAGGTCAAGTCCGAATATTATGAATGCCACAGCAATAGGGATGCCGACAATCAGAAAAAAACTAATGCAACTGATAACCATGACAGCTAATTGAATAAGAACAAGCTGCCAGTTCTTGTGAACAGTATTTATTCCTTCTTTTATTATGGATATGAACATTGTTTTATCAATTCTATTATTTTTATCGGTCTAATTTGGTTTTTCGGTCTGGAGCATGAACCGGTCAACCTGATTAAACCAAATGAACGTATAAGGCTAAGAAAAACTTATTCCGACTACCGATATTCCGGCATCCTCAGCTTTTTTTATCATGCCTTCCCTGTTTATTATTATGCTTTTGTGAGCCTCTAAAGCGAGAACAGCAGCGCCAGCCTCGACCATGGATTTAAGGGTGCTGATGCCTACAACAGGCACGTCAAGACGCATATCCTGCTGAGGCTTGCTGATTTTAACAACTACAGCGCCTCTGCCAGCCCATTGGCCGCCCCTGATTATCGCCTCATCAGTGCCTTCAATAGCCTCAACAGCCATAACGGCCTGGCCCTTTACAACTACTGTCTGGCCTATATCCAATCGTCCTATTTCCTTTGCAATCTTCCATCCGAACTCTATATCTTTTAATTCATCTTTTGACGGAGAAGCCTTTTTTGTTAAGACACCTTCTGGCGTGAGAAGATGCCTGCTGAATGAAGTCGTATCTATTATATCGATGCCATCTTTTTTTAGTTCCTCTGTAATGGCGTTTAATATTGAATCATCGCTTTTGTCTTTTAATGAGAAAAGCAATTTTACAGCACGCATGTCCGGCATAATATTTGATTTATAAAGAAGGGACTTGGGCACTTTGCCTGCCATTAACGCCTCTTTAACGCCCAGCTTTTTTAGTGTATTGATTATCTCGCCCAGTTTGCCTGCGTTAATCCATCTCGTTTCATCCGAAAATTCACCAAGCCTTTCAGAAGCAAGATTCTCAAGCGCCACAGTTATTACTGTAAAACCGCGGGCCTTTGCGTCCTGAGCAATTATTTCAGGCAGTTCACCCAATCCCGCAATTATGCCAATTTTTCTCATGCCCAATCTTTTATTGCTGCCTGATTACCTGCAAATTCCCCTTTTATTTTTTTCAATGAATTCGATCAGGTGATTTATCTCTTTTGTGTCCGGCATATCTGTTTTAATCTTTTTTAAGGCTTCCTTTAATGTCCTTTTTTCCCTGAAAAGAATTTTATATGCCTTTTTCAGATGATTTACGGTTTCATCAGAGAAGCCGTGTCTTTTTAGTCCGATGGCATTCAGTCCGTATAATTTTGCACGAGCCCCGGATGCCATTGTGTAAGGCGGTATGTCCTGACCTATGCCGCTGAACCCTCCAACCATCGCATAGGCTCCTATGCGCGTATACTGGTGGACGGCTACGATTCCGCCGATTACCGCATTATCTTCAACAATAACATGTCCGGCCAATGTTGCGGCATTCGCCATAATTACTGAACTGCCAATTTTACAATCATGTGCTATATGAACATATGCCATCAGAAAATTTGAATTTCCGATCTCGGTCAAGCCGTTGCCTCCAACAGATGCCCTGTGAATATTCACATACTCCCTCAGAATATTATTATTGCCTATCTTTACCCCTGTCTTTTCATCTTTATATTTTAGGTCCTGAGGAGGCAATCCAATAGACGCAAATGGATAGATTGTGCAATTCTCTCCTATCTCGGTATTGCCGTCCATGACTATATGGGATAACAGCCGAGAGCCTTTATGAAGTATAACTCCATCTCCTATTGTGCAATAAGGCCCTATGAAAACATCGTCTGCTATCTCCGCCTTTGGGCTCACCAGAGCTGTTTTATGTATTTTACCCGCCATTGACCCTCCTAAAGTTCCTTATCAGAAAGCATGGCAGTAAATTCTGCCTCTGATGTTAGCTTGTCACCAACAAATGCATTGCCGGCAAATTTCCAGACATTGCCTCTTGTATGTGTAACCTGTATTTCGAATCTGAGTTGATCTCCGGGCATTACGGGTTTTCTAAACTTTACCTTTTCTATGCTCATAAAATACACGGATTTTCCCTGTGCGCCTGACTTGAAAGCCAATATGCCAGCTACTTGAGCCATAGCCTCAACAATCAGCACACCGGGCATTATAGGGTTGTTCGGAAAATGACCGGTAAAGAATGGTTCGTTAATCGTTACATTTTTAATGCCGACTGCCTTAACATTGGGTTCCAAATTCGTGATCCTGTCCACCAGAAGAAATGGATACTTGTGAGGCAGCAATGATAATATTTCTCTAATTTCGATCATAAGGCCTCCTTTGTCAGAGTGATAGAGCAGTGTTATATTTATAAAAAAAGCTGTTGTTCTATCCGCCTTGCAGCGTTTTTATTTTTTCCTCAAGTTCTTTTATTTTCTTGCTTAACTCTGGTAATTTGGCAAATACCGCGCTTGCCTTTAACCAATCCCTGTGCGGGATAACAGGCGCTCCGGAATATACGCCTCGGCTGACTTTTCCCATGACGCCTGATCTGGCGCCGAACATTGATCCTGCTTCTATTGTGGCGTGGTCGGAAACAGCTGTCTGTCCTCCAAGTATAACACCGTCGCCGATTTCAGAACTCCCACCAATTCCAGTTTGAGCTACTATAATAACATTTTTCCCTATATGCACATTGTGCCCTATCTGAACAAGATTATCAATCTTTGTGCCTTTGCCTACTAAGGTATTCCCTGTTGTCGCCCTGTCAATTGCTGAACTGGCCCCGATTTCAACATCATCCTCTATAACAACACCGCCAACCTGTGGTATTTTATGGTGACTGCCGTTTTCAAAAACATAGCCAAAGCCGTCGGCTCCGATAACAGCGCCTCCATGAATAATTACCCTGCTGCCTATTTTAACCCGCTCCCGAATTGTAACATTAGGGTATATTAAGCATGAATCTCCGATCCTTGCATTTTCTCCAATGAATACGCCCGGATAAATAACTGTGCCAGACCCTATTTCAGCCCCTTCTGAGATATAAGCAAAGGGATAAACCGTCACATTTTCGCCTATCAGCGCGCCTTCGGACACAAACGCTTCCTCGCTTATCCCCATATAAGGGTGAGGGCGGACATAAAAGAGGGAAAGCAGCCTTGAAAATGCGTACTGTGGATTTTTAGTGGTTATCTGCGGTTTTTTTACATCTGACATGGGTTCTTTTACGATAACCGCAGAGGCGCTGCTGTTTTGAAGTTTTTTCAGCCATTTATTATCTGAAAGGTATGTAATGTCTCCTTCCTTTGAGTCAGATATGCCGGAGACACCTGTAATTTCTACTTCTGATTCTCCGACTATTTCACCATCTATTATTTTTGCGATCTCTTTTAACTTCATGTCTCTTAAATGTAAGGAGGCTGTATTGTTCACAGCCTCCTTAAAGTCTTTCTAAATCACTTCACGACTTAAATACTATTTTTTACCTGCCTTTGCTTCATTATATTTTTTCATCATGACTTCGGTAATATCAATAGATTTGTCCGCATAAAGAACCCCGCCTTCGCTCATTTCCAATATAAGGGAATATTTCTCTTCCTGTCCCACTTTGCTGATGAGTTCACGCAACTCCCTTATTATTTCGCTCGTCAGTTCACCTTCCTTTTTCTTTACCTCCTCCTGCGAGTCAGAAACAGTCCTCTGATAATCCCTGATAAGGCGCTCTATCTCCTCTTCTTTTACCTTTTTGGCGTCAGATGATAACAAAGCTGACTGCTTTTCGAGGTCTGCGCGTAATTTCTCTATATTTTTGCCCTTCTCATCAATAGCTGACTGCTTGGACTTTATTAAGGCTTCCAGGTCGCTTTTGGCCTTTTTCCCGGCATCGGATTCGTTGATTGTCCGCATAAGGTCTAAAGCACCCAATTTAATGTTTTCAGATGCGCCTGCTGTGGCAAAGATTCCTGCGACAAGCAGCAATGCCACTGCAATAAATACCGTCCTAAATTTCTTCATCACGACCTCCTGAGTTGTTTTTTATGTCATCATATTATGACTGTTTTTAAAAGAATGTTCCAAATGTAAACTCTGCCTTGCTGGATGACTCTCCGTTTCTCTTATCGAGATTATATCCCCATTCGATTCTTATCGGGCCCATTGGTGATATCCATCTTATGCCAGCGCCTGTCGTATATCTGAGATCAGCGCCTAAAGTTTCTCCTTTGGCATATGCCCTTCCAGCATCAAAGAAAACCAAGCCTTTTAGCCTGAGTTCAGGAAATAAAGGGAAAATATATTCAGCATTGAATATTAACTGCTTTACACCGCCAATAGGATCATTGGTAGAACTGTCTCGCGGGCCTCCCTCTCCGTAACCGAGGCCCCTGACTGTATAGATGCCTCCAACATAATATCTTTCGTAAAGAGGCAGTTCTTTGCCGCCTAATCCTGTAGCATATCCAATCCTGCCGCGCACATGGATAGTTGTTACATCAAACACAGGGAAGTACCAGCCTGAATCAAACATTGCTTTAAGAAATGAGTTGGTTCCACCCAATCCGGCGTATGTGAGATATACTGCGTTTTTTGACCCCCTAAGGGTATCAATGTAACTGTCCCTTGTGTCTCGCGCGACTGATAGACTTATACTGCTTGTTGTCTTTGTGCCTTCCTGTTCCAATATTAATTGTGAGACGCCATGTTCTATATCAAAAATAGTGGCGCGCTCATAATTATATGCAATGGATGCCCCCCAGTATTCCCAGAAATTTTTTCCAAAAGAAACCTCAAAGCCAGTAGATTTTCTTTCAAAGTTGTTGTATTTTCTTGAGTTTCTGTAAATGCTTGTTCCAAAGGATATTGGTTTGTCCATAAACCAGGGATCTTTAAATGACAATTCATAAAAAGAACTCCTGCCGCCAAGTTCCCCCCTCAATTTCAGATACTGTCCCTTACCGAACAAATTGCCCTGTGTTAAATCAACCATGCCGATAAATTTGTCCACAGAACTATAACCGCCTCCTATGCTCAAAAAACCTGTTGGTTTATCTTTAACCTTTACGTCAAGGTCAACGAGTTTTTCATCTAATTTGGGCTTGGGGGATATTTCTACTGTTTCAAAAAACTGGAGGTTGTTGAGTCTTTCATAACTTCTTTTTATAGCAGAGGCGTCAAATAAATCGCCTTCATCGACCCTTATTTCCCTTCTTATAACCTTGTCCCTTGTTTTTGTATTGCCTGATATCTCTATTCTATTTATTCTGTATTTGTCGCCTTCTTGAATCTTGTATATAACGACTGTTTCTTTTTTTTCTTCATCCGGGATTAAATCAGGATACACAGAGGCAAGCGCATATCCCCTGTTGGAATAAAGATCGGTTATTGCAGCAACGTCTTTCCTGATAGTCTCCTTATTAAAAACCGCTTTTGGTGCAAGTTTTATGAGCTTATTTATTTCTGCATCAGAAAATGCCTTGTTGTCAGCAATCTCGACAGAGGAAACGCGAAACCTGTCACCCTCGGAAACTTCAATGG
The DNA here is from genome assembly GCA_037444915.1 of Nitrospirota bacterium. Lineage (GTDB taxonomy): Bacteria > Nitrospirota > Thermodesulfovibrionia > Thermodesulfovibrionales > Dissulfurispiraceae > JBBILM01. The sequence continues at coordinate 18,382 of JBBILM010000019.1, forward strand.
TAATATTCATACCTTTTTTATCAGCGGTCAACTGAAGTTTGGGCTGACCGATTGTTACTTTTAAATATCCATTATTATGGTAAAGATCCCTGACCCTTTCTATATCAGCGTTCATTTCATCTTTTTTATAATATCCTCCGCCTGTAATAAGAGACGTCAAACCCCTTTCGGTTGTTTTCATTGTCTTCTTTATTTTCCTTGCTGATATAGTCTTATTGCCTTCTATTTTTATATCCTTTATTTTTACCTTGCTCCCCTCATCTATTAAATATGTTACACTGACCTCCCCTTCTCTGACTGTCTTTACGACCGGAACCACACTCGCGAGATAGTAACCCTCATCGTCATAAAATACCTTTAATTTAGTAGCATTATCATTAATCAATGTAATATCCGAAATGGCTCCTGTACTTATAGTGGTAGTTTCTCTTAATTTTGAGTCGTCGAACTTCGCGTTGCCCTGAAAATCCAGCTTCACTATTACTGGTTTTTCCTTGATTACATAAATGACCTTTATTCCTCCCTCAAATGGTTCAATTTCGACTACTACATCATCGAAATAAGCCATTTTGAATATTGACTTTATGTCTTCTGTTGTTTTCTCCTGTGACAGGGGCTCCCCTATTTTCTGCAAAAGCCTTGCCTTTATTGCCCCTTCTTCAATACGCTTTAGTCCTTTGACTGATATTGCGGTCACAATCGGAAGCTGATCAGCATAAACATTTTTTAGAAACAGCGAGCAGACCAACAAGATAACAACTGAAATTAGACCCTTTCTTCTCATGTCCACCTACCTTATAAACATTTAATTTCATTGCTTCTGTGAGACAGGCCCAAAGCAATAAATTCACTAAAAATTGACCATTAGTATAGCACAATTTAAAAAATCAATGTGTTTATAACTGGCTTGACAAGGGCTAAAAAAAATCTTGACATTTCTGAATGATATTTATTATAAAAACGCACTTTATACTATAGCGATTATTTGAATAAGTTTATAATTACAGCTTGACAATATGCTTGCATTTTGTAACTGGAAATGCTATTTTATTTCAAATTCATGGTTGCAAGGGCGGCAATGATGCCGCAAAAAATAAAAAAAAGAGTTAAGGAGGGAAAGATTGTGGAAGAAAGAAAGAACCAAATCTGGGCATTTGCACTAACTGGTTTGCTCATCCTTATCAGCCTGATGTATTACAAAGCTAATGTGTTTTACATGTACAGCATCGTATACATCTGGTTTGGGTTTGCCTATGGGATGATGCTGCAGTACGGAAGATTTTGTTTTGCTTCTGCATCAAGGGACCTGTTTGCAGCAGGTGTTCCAAGAATGGCTGTCGGCATTATGGTGGCATTAGTATTTTTCAGCCTTATTCAGGCAACTCTTAAGGCTACGGACATGAGCACTTTTAAACCAGCGCCTTTTGGAATACATACCATGATATCCGGCTTGATATTCGGCGTTGGAATGGTAATTGCCGGGGGCTGCGCTTCAGGGTCGCTGTATAAAATCGGCGAAGGCAATATGACATCTTTTCTCGCAGCCTTTTTTGGATTATCGATTGGACAGGCAATATTTGTTGATGTTAAGTGGTTTAACTTTCTTATACCTCAGAAGTGGATAGACTCAGCAATGGCAAAGGGGCTTCCTTCAGAGAAAGTGACGTCATCTTTTGATTATTATCTTGCTGGTTATGTGTGGGACCAGCCATCAATACAGTTGTCCAAGACAAAGTTTATATCAGAAGCATTACCCGGTGCATCAAAATATTTTGTGGGAGATGCTCTTTTGAATGCTATTATACCGGCAATTATATTACTCATCGTAATATATGCCGTATGGAACAGAAAGGGTTTTATCAAGAAAAGGGCAAAACAAAAAGGCGGCCAGACAGGTTTTGGTGATGAACTTGCAGGCATCTGGAATATGATAACCGCTTCAAAAAGAACCACAATTATGGGAGTTATAATCGGAATTACAGCGGGTCTTCATATATTTGTTATTAAAGGTATGCAGTTGAAGTTTGGAATTACAAACTTTGGACAGCTTCTTACTCAAATGGGTTTCACATCTGAAGTGTCAATTAGGGGCACTGTGTTTGATCCCGGATATTGGTATATTACAACTCAGGAAGCGCAATTAGGCGCGTGGATATTGCAAAAAATGGGTTGGGACATGATGGATAACGTGTTCTTTGGAGTAAATAATGGTATCCCTGGACTGTTGCGGAACCCTGCATTGTGGTTATCAATAGGCATTATCTTTGGCGCTATGGTTATGGCGAAACTTAGCAATGAGTTTAAGTTTAAAATGCCAAAGGGCGAATTAATTGCATGGGGACTTATTGGTGGACTGTTGATGGGAATTGGCTCAAGGCCGTCACTTGGGTGTAATATAGGCGCATTCTTTATAAGGGCGGCAGGCGGAGATCCAAGCGGATGGTTGTATGGAATAGGCATGGTTGGAGGCGCATTTATAGGAGTCAAGTTCTTTAACTGGTGGTCAGAAAGAAAGATGGCAAAAGAGATGGAAGCTTTTTAATAAAGCTTAATTTAAATAAAAATCAAAAGGAGGAAGTTTGCAATGGCTATGAAATTTGAAAAAACAGGTGAAGGGACGTATATGCTCGATGTATGTGGTTATGTTTGCCCGCATCCGCAGATTTATTGCAAGAAATCACTTGAGAAAATGGGTGAGGGTGATGTTGTTGAGGTAATACTTGATAATCCCTCATCTGTTGAAACAATATCTCAGATGTGCGATCAGGTAGGACATGATATATTGGAAAGAAAGACAGAAGGCGGCAAAACATATCTGAAGATTAAAAAGGGATAAATTCAATCCTTAAATCAGGGAGGGAGTATGAAAACAAGTTTGGCGATAATTGTTTGTGTTGTAGTTGTGATTCTCGGGTTTCTGACTGTATATAGTCAGCAGCATGATATGGTTGCGCAGGCTCAGGGACAGGCAGCAGGTGGAGGTTACGGAGCAGCGCCTGCAGCAGGAGGTTATGGAGCGCCAGCAGCAGGAGGTTATGGAGCGCCAGCAGCAGGAGGTTATGGAGCGCCAGCAGCACCGGCAACAGGCGGTTATAAATAATAGAAAACTGATTCTGAATATTTAGGGGGCAATAATGAAAAAAGTGCTTATTGCTGTAGATGACACAAAAGGTTCTAACGTAACTATCCCGGTATTCAGTCGTTTATTTCCATGTGTACGGCCGGATTCTGTTATTTTGCTGTACGTTGAAAGGTTTGAAGGAAGGTCGTTGATGACAGAAATGCTGCCTGTTTCTGAATTAAAAACCCTGAAGGATGTGCTTGAGGGAACGGAATATAAGTCGGCATTGGATAAAAGGGCACAGGAAATCCTTGGTCATTATAAAAAGGAATTGGAAAGCAATGGAGTAACCGGTATACAGGCTGTAATAAAGATAGGCAATCCTGCAGAGGAGATTCTCAATACTGCAAAAGAATCAGGCGCTGATATGATAATTATCGGCTCCAGAGGCAAAAGGGCTCATTCAATACTGATGGGGAGCGTCAGCCGGGAAGTTGCTAACAGGGCGGAGATACCTGTGCTGATAGCGAAATAAAAAAATACAAGTATAAGAGAGAAAAAATACCCTGCGGCAATCGTCTGCAGGGTATTTTTTTCTGCGATAGCAATCATTTACAAACTATTTTCTTCAATAGTAAAATAAACTAAGTACGGGAATTTTAGCAGTCAGTGCATGTTTATAAATATCAAAGAATGTTTAAAGTCATGTCATTCCGCATGTCTATGACACGGAATCCTTTCTGAAAAGCGTGTTTTCAGTAAAGCCGGCATAACAGAAAAAACAGCAACTGACAGGTTTATAAACAGACAATATCAAAAAAATAAGAGGTTGCAGTGACCGAAAAAAGTAAGGAAGTTCTTATATTAGGCGGAGGACTTACAGGTTTATCAGCCGGCTATGTTTTATCAAAGGCAGGATTCGGGGTAAAGGTTTTTGAGAGCGATGACACGGTTGGCGGGCTGTCAAAGACAATCGTGCATAATGGCTACAGATTTGACCTTGGAGGCCACAGGTTTTTTACCAATAATAATGAAATAGACAATTTTGTCAAAGATCTGATGACAGATGAATTAATCCTTGTCCCCAGAAAAAGCAAGATATTAATGCGGGATAAATATTTCGATTATCCGCTCAAGCCATTTAATGCCATGTTCGGGCTTGGCATTCCCACGTCCATGAAGATCGTGTTTGATTATGGCATAGAAAGGCTTAAGCAATTAATGAAAAAGCCGGATATTATATCACTTGAGGATTGGGTGGTTAATAATTTTGGACGCACAATGTTCAATATTTATTTTAAGGAATATAGTGAAAAAGTATGGGGCATGGACTGTAAAAGCATAAGCGTAGACTGGGTATCACAACGCATCAAGGACCTTTCGCTTTTCAGCGCAGTAAAAAATGCCTTTTTCAAATTCAGCGGCAAGGATATACCTTCGCTTGTGGACAGATTTGTGTATCCCGAGCTTGGCATTGGCCGTATTTCTGACAGGCTGATGGAAGAGATAGATAAGGATAATAAGGTTTTTACTGATGCAGGCGTGTTGCAGGTTAATCACGCCGGTTTTAAGATTGAAAATATAAAGGTTAAAAACAATGGAAGTGAGAGTACAGTTGAAGGAGATGAATTTATATCGAGCATACCCATGACAAAACTTGTCACTATGCTAAATCCTGCACCTCCTGAAGATATTTTAAAGGCAGCCTCGAGCCTAAATTTTAGAGACATAGTAATTGTGGCTATAATGGTTGATCGAAAAAGGGTTACTGATCAGACATGGATATACATACCGGAGCAGAAGATCCCGTTTGGACGAATACATGAGCCGACAAACTGGAGTGAAAAAATGGCGCCTGATGGCAAAACCATCCTTGTCATAGAATATTTCAGCTTTAAGGGGGATAAAATATGGAGCCAAACAGATGAGGAACTAACTGATATAACAGTTGAAAACCTTGAAAGACTCGGATTTGTTGACAGCAAAGAGGTGGAGGGAAGTGTTGTCCTTAGAATACCAAAGGCATATCCTCTCTTTGAGGTGGGCTACAGGGAAATATGCGATAAAATATACGAATATCTTGGCAAATTCACGAATCTTCAAATTGCCGGAAGGGTGGGCATGTTCAGATATTACAATATGGATCACGCCATTGAATCCGGAATTAACGCAGCAGAAAAGATAATGAAAAATTCCAATTAATTGGTTCTTTCTCATATTGAGTGGGTAATTCCCTTTAGAAAAGGGGGATGATTAC
>JBBILM010000020.1:0-23128 GCA_037444915.1 Nitrospirota bacterium
AATTATCAGAGGTAAAGATTATGGCTACTGCGACAAAGGACTATTACCAGACATTAGGCGTAAAAAAAGACGCCACTCAGAACGAGATTAAGAAGGCCTACAGAAAACTCGCCAGGAAATATCACCCTGACTTAAATCCCGGGGATAAAGCTGCCGAGGAAAAGTTCAAAGAGACGAGCGAGGCTTATGCTGTGCTGAGTGACCCGCAGAAGCGCTCGGAATACGACAGGGCTGGAACAACATTTGATCAATTCGCTGGTTTTGAAGGGTTCAGGGATTTTGACTTTAGAGAAGCCTTCGATTTTGGGGGCATATTTGGCAACATATTCGGTGACAGGCTTCGCGCAGAGCGTTATTATACGAAAGGCGCGGATATACTCGCCGGTATAGAGCTTACCCTCCAAGAGGCATTCAACGGAGCAACAAAACCAGTAGTCGTTCAGAGAAATGTTAATTGCGAAGGTTGCGGCGGCACAGGCGCGCAGGCGCATCAGACATGTCCCAAATGTAACGGAACAGGCCGTTATTCAACCGCAAAAGGTTTTTTCAAGATTGCCCAGACATGTCCTGAATGCGCTGGTACAGGCAGAAAAATAACCGAGGTGTGCAAAAAATGCGGCGGCAAAGGCAAGGACATTCAGACAAAAACCGTCAAGGTAAAGATACCGGCTGGTGTTGATGAAGGAGCTATCGTAAAGTTAAAAGGATTCGGCAATTCCGGCTCACCAGGGGCGCCAGCAGGCGACCTGCTTTTGGAGATTTCGATTAAACCCCATCCGCTTTTTAAAAGGATGGGCGATGATATTTTTATTCAACTGCCTGTTACCTTTGGCGAGGCATCCCTCGGCGCAAAGGTCGAAGTTCCTACAATTGACGGGATTTCCATCATGCGCCTGCCGCCCGGAACTCAGGGAGGACAGAGGTTCAAGCTGTCTGGAAAGGGCTTTGTATCTCCAAGGGGAAAGGCAAGAGGCGATGAGTATGTGGATATAAAAATATTAGTTCCAAAGAATATCCCTGACAATGTCAAGGATGCTATCAAGACAATAGAATCCTTGTATGAGGAAAATCCAAGAAAAGGGATGGTGGGCAAATAAATGGTTAGAAAAAAGGACGAAAAAAGGCCTTCCTACATGATTAGTGTTGTATCGAGAATCCTGGAGGTCCATCCCCAGACATTAAGAATGTACGAACGGGAAGGTTTTGTATGCCCTCACAGGATAAACCGCCAAAGGCTTTACTCTGACAAGGACATTGAACAGTTGAACCTCGTTATCAAGCTCACAAAAGAGCTGGGAGTGAATAAGGCAGGGGTTGAGATAATCCTGAGGATGAGAAACAGGATAGAGGCCATGCAACATGAGATCAGGGAGATTATGCATTTTCTTGATGAAGATGTCAGGCATGAGTTTGAAAAACGTCTAAAAAAGATATTCTCAGAAGAATAGTCATTTATTAACGATCGGAGGAAATAATGAGACTGGATAGATTAACCATAAAAAGTCAGGAGGCCTTGCAGGAGGCCCAGAGGATTGCTGAAAAAAGAGGCAATCAACAACTAGACGTTGAGCATATGCTTTACGCACTTCTTGAAGATGAAGAAGGAATAGCCACCCAGATTTTAAAAGAAATCGGGGTGGACATGGCATCCGTTAAAAAGGACATGGACAAAGAAATAGAGAAATTCCCAAAAGTATCGGGGGCGTCTCCACTCGGGCAAATATATATTGCACCGAGGCTTAAGGCAGTATTGGAAAAGGCCTTTGAAGAGGCAACGCATCTGACCGATGAGTTTATAAGCGTTGAGCATATACTTATTGCCATATCAAATATTCATGGACCTGCGTCAGACATCCTTAAAAAACACGGCGCTGCCCCGGATAAGATATTGCAGTCCATGAGACAGATAAGGGGGAGCCACAGGGTGACTGACCCGAATCCTGAAGAAAAGTATCAGGCAATTGCCCGTTACGCAAAGGATCTTACAGACCTTGCGAAAAAGGGGAAGCTTGATCCGGTTATAGGCAGGGACGAGGAAATAAGGAGGGTGATTCATGTATTGTCCAGAAGGACCAAGAATAATCCCGTGCTTATCGGTGACCCCGGAGTTGGAAAAACAGCCATAGCAGAAGGTCTTGCTCAAAGAATAATAGCAGGAGATGTGCCTGAATCACTGCGCGACAAAAAATTGATAGCCCTTGACATTGGCAGTCTTGTAGCCGGTTCAAAATACAGGGGCGAGTTTGAGGAGCGGCTAAAGGCCGTGCTTAAGGAAATAGAGCAGTCTGAGGGCAGGATAATTACATTTATTGATGAACTCCACACACTTGTGGGAGCCGGCGCTGCTGAAGGCGCGGTTGACGCTGCAAACATGCTGAAGCCCGCTCTCGCAAGAGGGGAATTAAGATGCATAGGCGCCACAACCATTAACGAATACAGGAAGCATATAGAAAAAGACCCGGCCCTTGAAAGGAGATTTCAGCCTATTCTTATAAAACAGCCTCTTGTTGAAGATACTATCTCAATTTTAAGGGGGTTGAAGGAAAAATATGAAGTTCACCACGGGGTCAAGATAAAGGATTCTGCCCTGATAGCTGCTGCTGTCCTTTCCAACAGATACATAACCGACAGATTTCTCCCTGACAAGGCAATAGACCTTATTGACGAAGCAGGCGCGAGATTGAGGATGGAGATAGACAGTATGCCTGTTGAGCTTGATGAAACTGAGAGGAAATTGAGACAGCTTGAAATAGAAAAACAGGCGTTATTAAGGGATGATTCCCAGGATGCGAGGACAAAGCTCGAAAAAATCGGCAAGGAAATGTCAGAGCTTCAATCCAAGAGGGATATTTTGAAGTCTCAGTGGTTAAGCGAAAAAGAGGCAATACAGAAAATAAGAGATATAAAGGGTCAGATAGAAAAGACGCGTATAGAATCAGAAAGGGCTGAGAGGGAAGGCAATCTCGCAAAGGCGGCTGAATTAAGATATGGAAGGTTGCTCGAACTGCAGAAAGCCCTCGAAACAGAAAATGAAGGGCTCGGTCAAATCCAGTCTAAAAGAAAGATGCTTAAAGAGGAGGTTGATGAGGAGGACATAGCAGTCGTTATATCCAAATGGACAGGGGTGCCTGTATCAAAAATGCTCGAAACCGAGGTTGACCGTCTTATCAATATGGAGGATAGGCTGAGACTAAGGGTTGTTGGACAGGATGAAGCCATAACAGCGATATCTAACGCAATAAGGCGCTCAAGGGCTGGAATTCAGGACCCCAACAGGCCCATAGGTTCTTTTTTGTTCCTCGGCCCTACCGGAGTCGGCAAAACAGAATTGGCAAAGGCTCTCGCTGAATTCCTCTTTGATGATGAAGCAGCGATGATAAGAATAGATATGTCCGAATATCAGGAAAGGCACACGGTATCAAGACTCATAGGTGCGCCTCCGGGTTACATAGGTTATGAGGAAGGGGGCCAGTTAACCGAGGCTGTCAGAAGAAGGCCCTATTCTGTGATACTTTTTGATGAGGTGGAAAAGGCGCATCAGGAGGTGTTCAATCTCCTGCTTCAATTGCTTGACGATGGAAGGCTGACAGACGGGCATGGAAGAACAGTTGACTTCAAAAACGCGGTGGTTATAATGACATCCAATATAGGGAGTATGCATATACAGGAAATGCTCCAGGAGAAAGCAAAGAAGCCTGATTATTGGGCGAATGAAGAAAAGGAGTTAAAGGACAAGGTTATGGAAGACCTGAAGGCATTTTTCAGGCCTGAGTTCATTAATAGGATTGACGAGACAATAATATTCAATCCTCTGACCCGTGAACTGCTCAAGGAGATAGTAGAGATTCAGGTCAACAGGATGAAAAAGTTCCTTCATGAAAAAGGAATAGATATCATCCTGACAAAGAGCGCTGTGGACTTCATGTCTAAAATAGGATATGATGCTGTATATGGGGCAAGACCACTGAAAAGGGCGATACAAAAGGAGATACTTAACTCTCTTGCCCTGAAACTGCTTGAAGGCGCTTTCAGGGAAGGTGATGTTGTTGAGGTCGATTTTGTTGACAACAGGATGACCTTCGACAAAATAGAAAAGGCTGTACACGTTTAGTTTTTACCTGTTTAATTTAAGGGCCTTTGGCTCATTTATATCAATTTCATTCCCCTGAAAGGATGCCGTAAGGGGAAAAGGGAGGAAGATATGTCAATCGTGAAATGGAGTCCTTTAAAGGAACTCGAGGAAATGAGAAAGGATATGGACAGGCTCTTTGAAGACTTTTTTGCTCCTGTCAGCAGAAGAAGACGCTGGTTGAAGACCGATGTGGGCGTTGTGGTTCCGAACATCGAAATGTATGACAGAAAAGATGAGATAGTGCTCAAGGCTGAAATTCCGGGCGTAAGCAAGGAAGACATAGACCTGACTATTACAAAAGACTCAATTACGCTGAAAGGCGAGGTAAAAAAAGAGGAAGAAATAAAAGAAGAAGATTACTATGCTTGTGAAAGAAGCTATGGCAGCTTCACAAGATCCATTGCATTGCCGGTCGAGGTCAACTCTGAAAAAGCAAAGGCGAGTTTTAAAAACGGGGTGCTCGAGATAACGCTTCCTAAGAAGGAAGAGGCAAAGCCAAAGGAAATCAAAATAGAAGTGTCCTAAAATGCAAAAAGGGCGGGATGAAAATATTTTTCATTTCGCCCTAATAACCTCAAAAAATACTCCTGGGGAGGGATTCGAACCCCCGACCAAGTGGTTAACAGCCACCCGCTCTGCCGGCTGAGCTACCCAGGAAGCACTAAATCAATTGAAAGTCTCAAAATTTACTAATAGTTTTTATTTATATCAAAAAAATTGTTGTATTGTCAAATAAAGAACAAAAAAAGCAATTGTTTCTATCTCTGTTTTCGGGAAACAAGGTGATATTGACTTCGTTAAGCTGACCTGACAGGGACTCCTCTGCTCTTAAGGTATTCCTTAGCCTCTGAAATACTGTATTCCCTGTAATGAAAAATAGACGCGGCAAGGACCGCGTCTGCTTTACCGACAACAACTCCTTCATAAAGGTGCTGAAGGTTTCCAACTCCTCCTGACGCAATAACAGGAATAGAAACCGCCTCTGAGATTGACCCGGTAAGATTAAGGTCATAGCCGTCTTTTGTGCCGTCCCTGTCCATGCTCGTAAGAAGTATTTCACCAGCGCCGAGTTCTTCCATATATATCGCCCATTTGACCGCGTTTATACCTTTTGGCCTCCTGCCGCCGTGCGTATATACCTCCCACAAAAAAGCAGGCGATTGCTGTGCCGCGAGTGACGGATTGATTAATAATTTATTTTGAACTTCCTCCGGTGCATTAACAAGCCACTGAGGTATTTCCTCGGGATCTCTCAGGTCAAACCTGGAGTCATGAACCTTCTTGGCATCTATAGCGACAACAATGCACTGGCTGCCAAACCGCTCCGCAGCCTGCCTTATAAATTCAGGATTATTTACAGCCGTAGTATTTATGGAAACCTTGTCACAGCCAGCGTTAAGCAAATCCCTTATGTCATCAAGAGATTTTATCCCTCCGCCGACTGTCAAAGGCATAAAAACATCCGTGGCTGTCTTTTCAACAACGTCGAGTATTATTTTTCTTTTTTCGTGCGAGGCCGTTATATCGAGGAATACGAGCTCATCAGCGCCCTGTTCATCATAAAATATGGCGTTTTCCACAGGGTCGCCCGCATCCCTTATATTTACGAAATTAACGCCCTTGACAACTCTGCCGTCTCTGACGTCAAGACAGGGTATTATCCTTTTAGCAAGCATTTAATCTCCTCAATTAATATATAATCCGTGATGCGAAAAAGCCTCATGAAAAAAGGCCTTGGGTATTAAGTCTGATTACCCTCAGCAATCTTTATTGCTTCCCCTAAGTCCAATGCGCCTGAATACAAGGCCTTGCCAGTAATTGCTCCCCACACGCCTTTTATCCGCAGCAGGTTCTTTATATCATTTATCGAAGATATTCCCCCTGATGCGATTACGGGGATATCAAGGGTCTCAACCATTTCCTGTGTAGCCTCAATGTTAGGCCCCACCATCATGCCATCCTTTGAAATATCCGTATATATTATGCCTGCTGCGCCGTATTCCTGCATCTTTAAGGCAAGGTTTTTTGCCTTTTCCTGTGTAACCTCTACCCAGCCCTTTACTGCAACAAATCCATTTTTTGCGTCAATGCCGACTAAAACCTGTCCATGATATTTTTTACAGGCCTCCTTAACAATATCCGGCTTCTCAACAGCTATTGTGCCGAGTATTACTCTGTTTATGCCTGTTGATATGAGCTTGTCAATCTTCTCTAAATCCCTTATTCCTCCACCCACCTCTATATCCATTTTCACGGCTTCCCTGATTTTTTTAATGCCTTCGAAGTTTTTTTGACTGCCGGTAAATGCTCCGTCAAGATCAACAACATGCAGAAGTTTCGCGCCGTATGCTTCCCACCTTAACGCGGTCGCGGCCGGGTCGTCAGAATATACGGTTGCGTCTTCTTTACGTCCCTGAAGCAGTCTTACGCACAAACCATCCTTCAAATCTATTGCAGGAATTATCAGCATACGGTTAATATAACAGAAAGGACTATTAATTTTCAGGGTAAAATAAGCGCTTGATGTGTACTATAACAAGAGGGGTAGAATTATTTTGGCGCTTCGCTGAAGTTCAGGAGTTAATATGACAAAACAGTCCCGCAAATATATGTTTATCATAACTCTGCGTATTCTGTCCTGCCTGTTTCTCGTCAATCTGTCCCAAAATGCGCTCGCTTTCAGCATCCCCGAGAAGCTCGAATACGACCTTACATGGACAGGCATTAAGGCGGGAAATGCTGTGCTCGAAGTCAAGGACAATGGCACGCATATTGAAATCATCTCGAGGGCGAATTCTGCCAAATGGGTTTCAGTCTTTTATCACGTGGAGGATGTCGTTACAAGCACACTAAAAAAAGAGCAGGACAACGGCATTTTCAAGGGCTTTGCCGGAATTCCGTATAATTACAGGCTGAAGCTTAAGGAAGGCAAGCATGTGAGAGACAAAGAGGTGATGTTTGATCAAAAAACAAAAAAAATTATTTACACCAACCATATTGACAAGAAAAGCTCAGAATTTAATATAAATGAAGAGGTCTTTGACCCGCTTTCGAGTTTTTACTATGTCAGAGGCATTCCTTTAAGTGTAGGACAGTCCGTGTTTGTTAATGTATTTGACAGCAAAAAAATGTACAATCTCGAGGTTCAGGTCTTAAAAAAAGAATCTGTGGAAACTCCTCTCGGTACTTTTAAAACGATTCTGATAAAACCTATCATGAAATCCGAGGGCATATTCAAGAAAAAGGGGGATATTTTCATATGGCTCTCGGATGATGAAAAAAAGATTCCGGTACTTTTAAAGACCACTGCTCCGGTTGGGTCTATTAAGGCCACCCTTGTTGGCGGCCAGTTTTAAACTGTCTTTGAAGGTTCTATATGAACTACCACATCTATTATTTCCGGATGTGTTTTTTTAATACTGTCCTCGACTAAATGGGCAATCCTGTGCGCGTCTTCCACAGACAAGCCGGGATTAACAAGAATATGAAGGTCAACAAACATATTGTTAGTAGTCCCCCTTGCCCTGATATCATGACATTCCAATACGCCTTCAACCTTGCGGGCTGTCTCTCCAATCAGCGATAAATCTATCCTTGTCCTGTCAGCAAGCACTTCCGTTGATTCCTTGATAATGTCAATGCCTGCCTTTGCCACCAATATGCCAACAACAGCGCCAATAACCGGGTCTGCGAGCGGGTATCCTAGTTTAGTTAACGCAAGTCCGGCAATAACTCCTATTGACGCGTAAATGTCGCTTTTTGTGTGCCGGGAATCCGCTATAAGATATTCGCTGTCCAGCTTTTTGCCCATTTTCCTTTCATATGCAGCAACGAATATATTAATCAGCATTGTAATTACCATTATGACAAATGCCTCTGTGGTAACTATTGCTTCCTGCTTTCCTGTAATAGACTGATAAACCCTTTTGAATATCTCTATGCAGGTTATGAACATCAGCACACCCACAAAAATGGTGAAGACTGTTTCATATTTCCTGTGGCCGTAGGGATGCTTTTCGTCCGGCGGATGGGATGCAAGGTATATTCCAACTAAGCCGATGATATTAGAAATGCCGTCAAACAGTGAATGGAACCCGTCAGAGATGATTGCGACTGAATAGACCGAATATCCGTAAAAAACCTTGGCAACCGAAACGATCAGGTTTAAAAAAAGGGTTATCAATAAAACCCGTCTTATCTCAGATGTCCTGTCCATAAATAAATTAACAATTAAAAATTACGAATTAATAAATGGCAGAAGCTTTCCTTAATTTATAATTCCTAATTCGCAATTCTTAATTTCGCAATATATCCTCCCAGTGTTTTTTGAACTGTTTGAACGTGCCTTCTTCGATAGAGTCCCTGAGTCTTTCAAAGAAATGGATATAAAAATAAAGATTATGGATAGTATTCAGCCTCATGGAGAGAATTTCCTTGGAGAGAAACAGATGTCTTAAATAAGCCCTCGAGTAATTCCTGCAAGTATAGCAGTTGCATTCAGGGTCAAGAGCAGATTCGTCTGCCTTATATTCTGTTCTTTTGATGCTTATTCTCCCCCTGCTTGTAAACAGAGTGCCGTTTCTGGCATTTCTTGTTGGCATAACACAATCAAACATATCAAAGCCGTTTTCCACAGCTACAAGCACATCAAGCAAATCTCCAACACCCATCAAATACCTCGGCTTTTCCGGCGGCATTAAACCGCCAATGAACTCAACAACTTCATACATCTCTTCTTTTGGTTCCCCTACGCTCAATCCGCCAGCAGCGTAGCCGTCAAATCCTATCTCCACCAATTCTTCGAGGCTTCTCTTGCGCAAATCCTTGTACATGCCACCCTGGATAATGCCGAATAAGGACTGTGTGAATGGAAGTGCGGGAGTAAACCTGTCTGTCTTCCCATGCGCCGATACCCCTATACCATGATACATTGCATTATGATATTCTTTACATCTCTTCGCCCATTTTGTAGTAAGCTCAAGCGATTTGGCAGCATAATCATAATCCGCCGGGTAGGGGACGCATTCATCAAATGCCATAGCAATATCAGAGCCGAGCATGGCCTGTATCTCCATAGCCTTATCAGGGCCGATAAAGTGCTGAGAGCCGTCAATATGGGATCTGAACTCAACGCCCTCATCGCTGATGCGCCTCAATGAAGAAAGGCTGTAAACCTGAAAGCCTCCGCTGTCTGTCAGTATGGGGCCGTGCCAGTTCATAAACTTGTGAAGCCCGCCGACTTTATATATTATCTCATGCCCTGGCCGCAGATAGAGGTGGTAGGTATTGCTCAGAATTATCTCAGAACCTATCTCCCGCAGTTCCTCCGGTGACATAGCCTTAACCGTTCCCTGAGTTCCAACCGGCATAAAAACAGGCGTATTAATAATCCCGCGGCTGGTCTCTATTATCCCTGTCCGGCTTTTGTTGTCGTATTTTTTTGCGATGAATTTCAACATGAAGACCTTAAACCCCAAAAGTTCATGACCCCTGCATTACATATCAATATTCGGATAAAATGCCTCTAATTATAAATACAGGATTAATCGGCGCCAAATAATTGCTTTGACCTATATTTTTCATCCTTGATACAGAAACCTGAGTTACGTCAATAACAAAACCCTTATGCCCAAGAATTTCTATTGTTTTTTGCAATGTATCTATTGTAACAGCATTAACAACAATTACACCTGCGCCCATTTTACTCTTTATAAAACTTAATATCTCCGGCATATGAGCGCCGCTGCCGCCGATAAAAACCCTGTCAGGAGCCGGGAGTTCGTTCAGGACATCAGGCGCTTCACCCTTTATTATCCTCATATTCACGGCATTGAATCTGAGTTTATTTTCTTCAATATTCTGTATCTGTCCGGGATCTTTTTCCACAGCAAAAACCTGCAAATCTTGACTTAATCTCGCGGCCTCTATTGAGACCGATCCAGAGCCAGCGCCAATGTCCCAAAAAATCCCTTTTTGCGGAAGCATTAATTTATGTAAAGTTACTGCTCTCACCTCGTCTTTTGTGATGAGTCCTTTTGAATGGGTGATTTCATTTTCCGAAAGGCCGAAAAAAGGAGCAGCAGTTCTGCTATTCTTCTTCTCCGATTCTCTGACAACTATTACCACATTGGGAGATGAAAAATTCATGCGAGCAATCTCTTCAGGCGTTCCTTCTGTAATCTTTTCATCCGCATATCCGAGCCTTTCACAGACGTAGATCTTAACATAAGCAGAGCTGAATCGCTGAAAATCCCGGCACCCTGAGAGGACTTTCGCAATTTCCACAGGATTATTTTCCCTGTCTGTCAGTATCCCGATTTTGTGATGACTCTGAAGCAGGGAAGGTATATCACTCATTTTAAACGGCAGCCTCCGTCTCTTTTCCGGGTCAGGGCCTCCGTGAAGGCTCATAAGAAAGGCATTGTCCCATGGTTCTTTTATCCTTGCAAATGCCATTTGAACAGATGACAAATCAGGCAATATTTCAACAACATCCTTTCCAAATTCAGAAACAGCCCTTCTGCCAATTCCGAAAAACAACGGGTCGCCAGAGGCGAGCAGAACTATGCTTCCTTTGTCAGCAGCGGGTTCCGGGCGGACGGATTCAGTCAGTTCCTTAATGAAATTGATTGTTTCATCAACATTATTAATCACTTTGACCTTATCCTTAACCCTGCCAAACTCTTCGTATGTTTCAAACACCTCAAACAGTCTCTTTGAGGCAAGAATTACTTCAGAGCTTAAAACAATCGCCCTCTCTTTATTATCAAAGGGCTTGTAGCCGATGCCTATAATGTAAATTTTATGCCCATGCCTTTTCATATCTTTCCCATGCAATCCAAACTCACTTCCTCCCAAATCCAGCGATAAGGCAATGCTGATTGACTGTCAAAAAATCCAGTCTGAGCAAATGACAGGATGGCCTTATCGCTACTCTATCCCTGAATCCGGGCATGTTACACATCAACTCTAACAATTATACACCCTTCATAAGATACAAGATGCACAGCTACAGGTACGCCGGAAGTGATTTTTTCAGCATAGCTTTTCGTAGCATAGCATATATCAGAATAAAGTGACGGCCAACTGGAGATAATAGATGAGTTAACAAAATCAAAAATCTCTCTGGCTGTATTAAAATCCTGCTCTAATCCCCGGTCTCTAATTCCCAATCCCTTCAGAAACTCCACTGCCTTCTTTGTATCGAGCGCGCCGTGCCTCACATGGGTTTGCGGCGTTGCCATCGCAATTTTCAGCATCTTTGCCCATTGAGCGCACAAGTGTATTTTTTTAAATCCATGCCTTTCAGCTTCGAGCAGAGCAAACTCAAGATAGTCGCCCATCATCGCATAGCACTCCTCGGGCAGATTGTATTTATTCATATGCGCCTTTTCAGAAGCCCTCCCGGCAGAGAGCACTATTTCATCATATCCCATTGCCTTTGCTACATTCATCGATGAGGTGATTGTTGCTGTCCACGCCTCGGAAGAAATAGGCTTTACTATGCCTGTTGTCCCGAGAATCGATATGCCGCCTGCAATCCCCAATCGGTGGTTCAGGGTTTTTTTTGCGAGACTCTCTCCATCTGGCACCGAAATAGTAATTTCAAAACAGGGCAACGAGTTTATGGAAGTCGCTTCTTTTAAATTTTTCGCAATTGACTCGTTACTGTCCTTTATCGCTTCCATAACCGCCTCTTTTATCATCCTTTTTGGAACAGGGTTAATTGCAGCTTCACCCATGGGAACAGACAGGCCGGGTTTTGTAACAGTTCCTACGCCAGCGCCGCCTTTGATAATCAAACCCGTCCCCCTGCCGGACTGTCTCACTGCCGCTCTTATTTCCGCTCCGTTTGTCACATCAGGGTCATCCCCTGCATCCTTTATTACAGACGCTGTTGCTACTCCGTCTTTAAATTTTGATGCATGAATCTTAAATACATGCCTGCTGCCATCAGGAAAAGGGATTTCAACACTCCTGAACTGAGGAAATGCTGCTCTGTCACCATCTCGTTTCACAGCTCTAATCAACAGTGTTGCCGCTGCCTTTGCTGCGGCTGCTGCGCATGCTCCTGTTGTATAGCCAGAACGTAAAGGTTTTCTTTTCATAAATTCCTGATTTTTTTGAGATTAAAAATTTTACCATTCTTTACAGCCTATTGGATAGGCCAAACATTAACACGAATTTAGCGATAATCGTCATGAACAATGACTAATCCCGTCATTCCGAACACCCAAAAGGTGTGAGGAATCTTGGTCGTAAAACGATAAGATTTCTCCCCTTCGCTTTGCTCAGGGCTTCGGCTCACTCGCTCGAAATGACATCTTCTTATCTCTGTATCATATTCCTATTCCGTCAAAAAGAGGGATATGTCTAGATTTTTTATCCCGGAATTCAGAACGTCAGATGCAAATTTATCCGCTGATATGCTATTTTTAATATAGACAGGTCTTTCACTCCCGCAGGGTCAAGCAAGAGAATATAATTATTCCTTCTATAATAAAAAGGCGCTGTGTTTAATACAAGATGGGGTGTTTAGGGTAACATGGATATTCGCGAATCATTTACATATTCTTTTTTAATACACTTTTTTCTCATCATAATCCTTGCCACGGGTTTAAGAAGCAGCATGTCCGTAAAAGACTGGACAGTAAGCCTTGTTTCTGATAATGCAACCACAATGACCGTTGATAAAGAGGCGGCTGATAACAGCGCAGCTCAGGTAATTGACAATGAAATGCCTGAACCTGATGATACCATCGCGAAATTGCCTGAAGAAACACCGATTGAAACAGCGGAAAAGCAGCCCGAGCCGCTCATTTCCAAGATAGAAGAAGAACCGAATCAAACAAATATACCTATAGACAACAGGCGGGCGCGCATTCAGCGCATGCTTATATATCATCTCAGCGCTTTTCTTCAGCATTCCGCTAATATGATCGATGTATTTATAAGCGATGCCCTGTCTAAAACCGACCTCGAACCCATGAACGGGCAGTCCGCGCGTGTCTTTTTATATTACGACAATACGAACAAAGGCATATTATCCGGGGTCGATATAGTCTCAGAATCACAGGAACTAAAGGCAGCCCTTGAAGAAATCAGATGGGGAGCAGTGATACTTCCATCAGCTTATTTGTTAAATTTAAAAGGGCTTGACATCAAAGTAACAATAGCTAAAAACACCCCATATGTATCAATAATCTTTCTGTAAAGAATCAACCCAAAATAATGCTTTTAACCCTTCTGTTGAGCAAGCGTAGATGCCTGAAAAGGCTTTGTTTGCAACTCTTTTGAATATGCAATGCTCTAATCTCTGATTCCACATTCTTATGCAGATTGCAATTGTGGATTAGAACATTGCATAAGATTATCTTTGTTGCTATTCAAAGGGTTTTCAGGTATCTATGCTTGCTATATTACACATCAGTACATTTTTCGGGTCAACTCTCTATTCCTCGCCGAGCCTTTACACCTTTTTTATAATAATGCTTTATTTCCGACATTTCCGTAACAAGGTCTGCTATTTCGATAATTCTTGAATCCGCGTATCTTCCGGTCAATACAATTTCGACCTCGGAAGGTTTTTTTCCGAGCATCTCCAAAATCTCATTAATATCAATAAGCCCGTAATGAACAGCTACATTTATCTCATCAAGCACAATAAGATCATAATCCTTCAAAGCAAGAGCAGCTTTAACCTCATCAAGCCCTTTTCTGGCTGAATTTATCTCTAACATAGAAGGATTTTTCCCCTTCAGAAAGCCCGTGCCGTATTGCTTCACGGTAATCAGATCAGAAAATCTTTTCAGCGCATTATGTTCGCTGCATTTTGTTTTTTTTATGAACTGGG
This sequence comes from Nitrospirota bacterium, assembly GCA_037444915.1. Lineage (GTDB taxonomy): Bacteria > Nitrospirota > Thermodesulfovibrionia > Thermodesulfovibrionales > Dissulfurispiraceae > JBBILM01. Next base: position 13,986 of record JBBILM010000020.1, read on the forward strand.
CAATAAAAACCCTTAATCCAGCCCCTGCTGCCCTTAATGCAAGACCAAGCGCAGCAGTTGTCTTGCCCTTTGCATTCCCTGTGTAAACATGGATATAACCTTTACGCATTCTCTTTATCCCTGTCCACTATCCGTATCTGTTACGGATAACGAATCACCGGCACGATTCACGGTTTTAATTATCTCCCTTCTCGCCTCTCCGATTGTGAGCGGAATTCTCTGAAACGGCAGGCTGTCTTCGTGCTTAAGTTTATATATTAACTCTGCTATCTGCGGCAGCCTTAATTTGACGAGAGACATCTCCTCCGGCGCAGTAAATACTTCTTCAGGAGTCCCGCCCCTGACGATTCTGCCCCTGCTTAAAATATACAACTTGTCAAGGAATAATGGAACAAGGTCAACACTGTGGGTTGCCATAACAATGGTTACCTTGTTGTCTCTGTTTAATTTAGTAAGAAGGTTCATCATTTTGTATTCGCCCATCGGGTCCAATCCGGCTGTGGGTTCATCCAGAAGGAGTATTTCATGCCCCATAGCGAGCAACCCAGCTATGCAAACCCTTTTTTTCTGTCCAAAGCTGAGATTGTGAATGGATTTTTTTGAATAGTTTTCCATTTCAACTGCGGCAAGGGCGCTGTTTATCCGTTCATCTATTTCTTTTTCAGAAAATCCCATGTTTCTGGGACCAAATGCCACATCCTCTTCTACTGTAGAGGCGAAGAGCTGATCGTCTGGATTCTGGAATACAAGACCTACTTTTTTATAGATATCTTTTGGGGTGAGTTTTTTTATATCAACATGGTCAAGACAGATGCTGCCATCGAAATCCTTCATAAGTCCGTCCATTATTTTCAGGAGAGTTGTTTTTCCTGAACCATTTGAGCCTAATATGCCGGTGAATTCGCCTTTTTTTATCGCAAGCTCTATGTCTTTGAGCGCTATTGTTTTATCAGGATATGTAAAGATTTTAATATCCACTGATAATCTTATGTCCGCACCTGCTTCCAGCCTCCGGCCTGCTCCGCTCATATCGCCCATAAAAATGCCATTACCCCTAAAAATATAATTGACGCTATTATTTCCGAGCCTTTAAATGGCTTGCTTTTAAACATAGGGATGTTGCCGTCGTATCCCCTCTGTACCATTGACAGAGTTGTTGTCTGGCTATGCTCAAATGCCTTAAGTGTCAACGAGCCGGTCAGAATGCCGAAGGATTTGAGGCCCGTGCGCACAGTCGTGTAGCCAAGGCGGTTTTTCTGGGCATTGTATATGACCATGGCTTCTTCAATGAGCACAAATATATATCTGTAGGCAAAGAGCAGCACTTCGATGAACACATTAGGTATCCTGAGCCACGAAAGCCCTGCCATGAGTTCTGTAAAAGGCGTGGCAAAACCTACTATTGTAATAATAGATACAGCAGCGATTATTCTAAGTGCGATCATGAGGCCTTCAACAAGGCCGTCCATATATCCTGTGATTGTTAAGCCAGCCAGATTTAGCGAAAACAACGGGCTCTCGCCTGTAAAAAAGAACTTGATAACAACAAGAACAAAGGCAATAAACAGCGGTTCTGAAAACCTCAGTGCAAAAAGCCTTATCGGCACCTTCATTCTCATGCAAGTTGCAAGACACGCAACAATCACAACAACGGGCAGGGCAAAGCCTTTGTAGCTCAAGATCATCACGAGGCTGGCAATGGCAGCCATTATTTTAACCCTTGCATCCGTTCTTGCGAGCAGGTGATCCTTAGCGTGATATTCAATTAAAGGCATGTTTGATTACCCGTTTTCCACAATATGATTTTTAATATTTAAATTCCTGTTTCTTCCTTCTGACAGCATCCTCCAGTAATATCCGGCTGCAAAGCCACCTATCGCCCCGGCAAGCAGAAATACGAATAATATCATGTTGCCCTGATCAGTATTTATCAGCGGATCCCTTGCTTCCCTTCCGTGCTCTTTCGCGTATTTTTCTATAACTGCTTCGTCAACTCCCGACCATTTCTCAGAGGCAAAACCGAGTGAAGGGTAACAAGTAACGAGCAAAAAGATAATAGAAAATATTCCTCCATAATTTTTAATTTTAAATTTTAAATTTTTAATTCTCATGATATTGCCTCCTCGGGTTTCAGCACCCTCATTTTGACGAGAATATCCGGCCTCTTTTTATATAGAAGCGTTACCATTCCTGCTGTCATAGCTCCCTCTAAAATTCCGATGGGCAGTTGGGTAGGCATAAAAGCAATGAGTATCTTGGTAAACAGCGGGAAAAATTGGGATTCCCCCATAATTCCGGCTGCAAGCGACGCGGATGTCATTGTGTACGTAGCCCAGTCAGCAATCAGTCCTGCCATAAAGCCTGAGACTGCCAATCCTCTGTTTCCTTTATTAAACAGGGTTATTGACCTCATTGCCTTAAATGTCATATAACCCGCAAATGATCCTATTATTCCCATTGACACTATGTTGGCTCCGAGGGTACTTAATCCGCCGTGAGCCAGAAAAATGGCCTGAATCAAAAGCGCTGCAGATGCTACAATTACGCTTATTGCCGGACCGAGCAATATAGCTGATATGGCTACGCCAGTGGGATGGGAAGATGTGCCGGCAGTAGGAACAGGCACAGGCATACAGGAGATGATAAACACGACAGCAACGATCAGACCAACAAGGGGTTTAAAAGACCAGTCATCTGAAGATATTTTTTTCAGCCTCCAGAGGCCATATGCCACAAAAGGAGCTGCTATAGCGAACCATAATGCCGCCCAATTAAACGGCAGTATGCCTTCTGAAATGTGCATGGCATGCGCATCAGAGGCAGTAAATAGTGAATAATGAATAATGAATAGCGCTAAAAAAGTTTGAAATTTGAAATTTGAAATTTGAAATTTCATAGTCCCTCCTCTGCCATTTTTAGCAGCGCATTTACTATTGCGACTGCTACTGGCGTTCCGCCTTTTCTGCTCAGGTTTGTAATAAAAGGAAAATCCTGCGTTGCGAGCAATGCCTTTGACTCAAGGGCCTTTACAAAGCCGACCGGCACTCCGACAACGAGAACTTGAGATTTCCGATTCGAGATTTCGGATGTCGAATCATTAAAAATTTCAATTACCTTCAATAGCGCTGTAGGCGCATTTCCAACAGCAATAATGCCGATGTTATTATTCTCTTTTAAGGCCTCCTCAATCCCTATTTCCGCCCTTGTTCGATTTCCCGACTGCTGACCGATGACTTCTGTTTCCTGACCAATTTTGCATACAACCTTTCCTCCCCATTTTTCAAGAAGACTCCTTTTTATGCCAGTCCTGACCATTTCCACATCAGTAAGAATGTCCTTACCCGCCCTGATTGCGTCTATTCCAGCTTTTATCGCTTGGGGATGGAACATAAGAGTATTTTTAAATTCAAAATCAGCAGTTGCGTGTATGACCCTTTTTATAATCGGCAACGTCTCCGCTTCTTTATCGCTTAAATCTATCTCTTCTGAAATTATTTCGAGGCTTCTTTTTTCTATATCCTCTGGTCTCAAGCCGTTTGCAGCATGAATCCTTTCCATCACCACTTGCATTAGTTTTTCGTGAACCCCGAGAGGCTCTGTGTAGACAAACTCGACGTGCGGATATTCATTTTGAGCGTCTTTAATCATTTCCGGTATGTCCTTTGTAACATGCATGCCTGAACTCAGAAAATACGGGTGAAGTATGACCCTTTTTGCGCCTTTCTCAACGCATTCCCTGATGCCTGTGCTTATATCCGGCTCTGCGAATTGTAGATACGCAACCTTTACACAATTATTGCCGCAGGCCGGATGCAATGAATTATGCAGCATCTCCCCTAATATCTCGATATTATTTGCGTCTTTCTTTGGACTGCCATGTCCTATAAGTATTATGTTTTCCATTGCCTCTCCTTTATAAAATTAACAACGTTCTCTGCAATAGCAGGGTTGCTGCCAAAATGGACATGTGTATAAGTTGCGAGGGCATTTTTGAATCTATACCCTTCATCATAAAGCCATTCTGCCTTATTATTCTTAAGCGAACAAACCAGGTTCATTTCTTGATTTAATTGCTGCCCTGCGACATCAGAGTAATGGAATTCATGTCCCCTGCACATTTCGCCGCTTTTGCCTAATATGCAGTCGTCTTTCAACGTGATTTCCCTGTAGCCTAAATGAGCGCGGCCTTTTTTCATGCGTGTTTCGAAAGGAAACACAGCGGCCATATTAAAGAAATTGCCGTTAAAATCATGAATACCCCTCGAAAGATACATCAATCCCCCGCATTCAGCGTACAAAGGCTTGCCGGCTTGCGCCCATTCAAGAATTCCATTTCTCATTGATGAGTTAGCGGTTAATTCAGCAGCGGCCAGTTCTGGATAGCCGCCGCCTATGTATATGGCATCCGTCCCTTCAGGGAGCTTGGTGTCAGACAGAGGGCTGAATGCAACAATTTCTGCGCCCGCTTTTTTCAATAAATCAATATTATCTTCATAGTAAAAACAGAAGGCCTTATCGTAGGCAACGGCAATAACTGGAGTGATGGAATGATTGAGTGAACCGGCTTTGTCATTCCTGCCCCGCATCGGAGTGCGGGGTAAACTCCAGCAGGAATCCAGGTGATGAGAAGAAGAGATGCCATTATCTGGATTCCCACCTTTGCGGGAATGAAAACAAGACAAGTTGCCATTAATAATCAAATCAATATCTATATGCTCCAGCGCTGCATCAGCAAGCCTGTGCATGTTTTCAACAGAAATGGGTGATTCCTCCGCAACTGTGAGACCCAAATGCCTGTGTGGTATCTCAAAATTCATATCACGCGGCAAATAGCCGAGGACTTTCACATCGCGGACAGAGCGTTTAAGTCTTTCATAATGTGTCCCGGATGCAATGCGGTTAAAGATGACACCGGCCACCCCCCCTGCCCCCCCCTTACTAAGGGGGGGAGTAGGGGGGGTGGCAAACCCCTTTACTATCGCCCCCGCGCTCTCTGCCATGCCATAGGCATCGACAATCAGTATGACCGGAAGCCCTAATATTTGCGCGAGCCTCGCTGTATTAAACTCGCCGTCATACATTCCCATTACGCCTTCGACTATTGCCATGTCTGCATTGGCTGAGTTTTTTTCAAAGCAGGATTTAACATATTCCTCACCGCACATCCATATATCCAGATTTCTCGAAGGTCTCCGGGTTATGAGCCTGTGCAGTCCAGAGTCTATAAAATCAGGCCCTGCCTTAAAGGCCTGAATACTCAACCCTTTTTTCTTCAGGGCAGCCAATATCCCAAGGGTTATGGTCGTTTTGCCGCATCCGCTATGTGTGCCTGCTATGATAAAACCTTTCATATACTTTCAACCTTGTCGTGCTGAATCTGCGTCAGCATATCTTAATCCCCTATAATAAATCAGACATCTCTTTCAGCAATCTCATATTATCTTTGTTTGATTTTACCGCAACCCTCATGTATGAGCTGTCAAGCCCCTTGAAATTGGAGCAATCCCTCACCAGTATTCCTCTGTTTCTGAGACCGCTTATAATTTCTTTTGCATTCCCGTGCCTTATCAGATAAAAGTTTGCAAAAGACGGGACATAGCTTATGCCGAGCAATTTAAAGCCGTTTTCCAGCGCCTTTTTTTCGTTTTTCATCAATTCGAAGGTTTGATTGATATATCCGTCATCATTGAGCGCGGTCAGTCCTGCAATTTGAGCTGCTAAGTTTACGGTCCAAGGCTCTTTATGTTTTCTTAAGATTTCAATAACACCACAGGGGAATACGCCGTAGCCAATCCTCAGGCCTGAAAGGGCGTAAAATTTTGTCATGGATCTCAAAACAATGAGATAAGGATTTTTCTGAACCTCATAAGCAACAGACTCCTGAGGAGCAAAGTCTATGAATGCCTCATCAACAACAAGATAGCATTTAAGTTGTTTTGCGGCATCCGCTATTCGCAGCACCTCGCTTTTTTTCATAAGCCTTCCCGTCGGATTATTGGGGTTGCACAAAAATGCCATAGAAGTAAATGCCATAGAAGTGAATGTCATGGAATTGAAGGAGTACGATATTTTCTTCATTCCATCAATGAATTCATCTATACTTATATCAAAATTATCTTCGGGTTTCAGCTTCTGACTTATGACTTCTGACTTATGACTTATGCTGCACGCATTTTCATATTCTGAAAAAGCGGGAGCGGTTATCAAGACCCTTTCGGGTTTTATAGCCCTTGCAATAAGATATATCAGTTCTGTACTGCCGTTGCCGCACATAATATAATTTGGATCTATATTATGCCGCCCAGCAAGTTCCAATGTAAGCTGTTTTACATAAGGGTCTGGATAATGACAAAGGTGTCTGATATTTTCGTTAATCTTTTCTTTAACGCTTTCCGGAACACCGAGAGGGTTTATGGAGGCGCTGAAATCAATGATACTGTCAGTCGAAAAATTGCATTCTTCCATAAGCCTGTATATATTCCCGCCGTGAGGCTCTAAATGTTCGTTCATAACGCGCCTCTCAGATAAAGAACACTTGCGGCAATAGCTGCTGCGATAACAGAAGACAGTCTTATTATCCCAACAGTCCTTTCCGACGCAATTAGATAATTCTCTGTTTTCTCCTGTCCAATATAAGGCTTTTCATGCACAATTCCTCCGTATGATGACGGTCCGCCTAACATTACACCGAGTGCCCCTGCCATTGCTGCCTCAGGAATGCCGGCATTTGGACTTGAGTGTTTTTTTCCGTCAATTATCATTGTCCTTAAGGAATCACGAGCTGTCGCCAATGAGCGCAAGTAAACTGTTGATGACGCAACAATAATAGCCCCTGTAATCCTTGCAGGAATATAATTGGCAATGTCGTCAAGACGCGCCGATGCCCACCCAAAATATCTGTATTTATCGTTTTTGTAGCCGACCATGGAATCAAGCGTATTAATCGCCTTATATGCCATAGCTACCGGAATTCCTCCAATGGCAAGATAAAAAAGAGGCGCCACAACGCCATCCGAAAGGTTTTCGGACAAGGTTTCCATAGTTGCCTTAAGTATATTTTTTTCTGAAAGTTTTTTCGTATCCCTGCCAACTATCATGCTCAGATGTGTTCGCGCTGACTTAACATCTGCTTCCTTAATTGCGTCAATAACGCGTTGCGCGGCATTTGCAAGCTCCCTAACAGCAATGGTCGTGAATGTGAGATAGATCATCAGGGCAGTAGAGAAGAAGATCAGCAGAGCAGAAGTTTTTGTGCCTGCGCCAGCTAAGGTATAAACTATGAACCATGTTATGCCGAAAGTCGAGCCAACAATTATTGCAACTAAAAGAATTCCTTTGAGTTTTTCTTCTGTATTGAACCTATAATCCTGAATTTTAGATTTCATATTGTGATTATCAGTTCCCGACTTTCTTAGCAGCGTTTCTGTTTTGCTTATAAACCTTCCGATAATCCTTATCGGGTGCGGCATCCATGCTGGATCTCCGATGGCAATATCCAGGATAAACGCCAGTATCAGCACTAAAGGTTGAATACTGAAGACTGAAGGCTGTACTATTTCAATCATAACCCAATAATCCTCTTTATGAAATCCATATCAATGTTTTCCTTTACAATATATGCGAAATTATCTATTGCCTTGTCTTTAATCTCGGAATATCTCACGGTCAAATCGAGGGGAGAGAGATTTTTCTTTTTTCTTATCCCGTTTATTATTTCCCTTCTGAACGAGTCATTTTCAAATATGCCGTGTATATATGTTCCCCAGCAATTATTGTTCTGAGATCCATCGTAAATACTGCTTGAAGAGTTTAAACCGTTCAAGCGGTTTATTCTGAACAAACCAATATCGCCCGTGCTTTGTCCCATATGAATTTCATAGCCTTTTAAAATGGGATTAGGGTTTAGGGATGGGGGATTGGCATTTTCTTTATTAATCCCTAATCCCCATTCTCCAATCCCTGATATTTCCGCTTCCACCTGCGATGTTATCTTTGTTTTCTCAAAAACAGTTTCAATGTTTAAAAGCCCGATGCCCTCTATTTCCTTATAACCGCTTTCCACGCAATGGGGATCGTAAATTTTTTTTCCGAGCATCTGGTATCCGCCGCACATGCCCATTATATGGATGCCTTTTTCATACGCGCGTTTAACGCATTTATCAAGATGCCTGTCTTTCAGGAACATAAGGTCTTTAACAGTGTTCTTGGAGCCGGGGATTATTACCATATCCGCATTTTCAATATCCGAAGGATTGGTTGAATATACTATCTCCACATCCGGTTCGCATAAAAAAGGATCAAAGTCTGTAAAGTTGGATATATACTGCAGCTTTACGACCACGATTTTAATTGATTTTGATTCCCATGGTTTCTGACCCTCGATAAATGCATTCGGGGGCAGGCCTCTGACTTCTGATTTCTGCTGAAGCGCTAACCCGTCCTCTTCAGGCAATCCCATATCTTTTATATACGGGAGTACCCCGATAACCGGCCTGCCTGTTTTATCCCTTATCATTTCAAGGCCTGGCTTGAGAATATCAAGATCGCCCCGGAACTTATTTATGATAAAACCCTTAATGCGGCTGCTGTTTTTGCCGAGCAGTTTAACGGTGCCATATAAAGATGCGAAAACCCCTCCCTTGTCTATGTCGCCCACTAATATCACCGGCGCCTTTGCATATTTTGCTGCCGACATATTTACAATATCCACATCCATAAGGTTTATTTCCGCAGGACTCCCGGCTCCTTCCATAATAATAAGCTCATGATTACCTGAGAGCCTGTCAAAAGATTTTTTTACAGCTTCCCATGCCGTTTTTTTGAACGCGTAGTATTCAGCAGCCTTCATGGTAGAGTGCACCTTTCCATGAATAATAACCTGAGAGCCAATCTCGCCCGAGGCCTTAAGCAATACCGGATTCATGTCAACCTCAGGCGTTATCCGCGCTGCCTCTGCCTGTAATGCCTGTGCGCGGCCGATTTCGCCCCCGCTCTCTGTTATATAAGAGTTCAGGGCCATGTTCTGCGCCTTAAACGGAGCAGTATCTATGCCCATGTCTTTGAATATTCTGCATAAAGATGCGGCAATCAGGCTTTTTCCCGCGCCTGAGCCTGTTCCCTGTATCATTATTGCCTTAGCCAAT
>JBBILM010000021.1:0-22898 GCA_037444915.1 Nitrospirota bacterium
CCTCAGCATTTATCGCAGATTTAAGCAGAAAAGAAACACACGGTTCGGCTATGGGAATATTGGGTTCCATTATGGACATGGGTCATACCACAGGTCCAATTGTCTCTGGCATTATGGTCGCGTATTTTGGATTCGGCCGCGCATTTTTAGCTGCATCAGCAGTGCTTATATTAGCGGCATTGATATTCAGGGCAAGCCTTATTATTAAGAAATAAAACTATATCTGCATGATTTGTTCATCTCATCATGTACAGCAACATCAGATTAATTATATACACCATCAATATCCCTATTGAATCCCACGCAAGAAATAGAGGTTTTTTTTCAGCCCTATAGGTCAGACCGATAACTGCTATTATGCTCATTGCTATGGCTGATAATGCCGAAATAATATGAGTTTGGCTGACATGAGAGAGAATAGGGCCATTGATGAAAAAGATATCGTCAATCGCGAGTATTAAAATATTGAATATATTGCTGCCGAATAAATTACCTATCGCGAGATCTATTGCGCCTATTTTGACTGCTGCCATAGAAACTACTACCTCTGGAAGGGATGTGGAAAGGGCGATAAATATATTCCCTACAAATGTCTGGCCAAGACCGGTCGACTCTGCGATGCCCTCGCCTATTTTAGGCAGGAAAATTGCGGCAGTAATAACAATAAGGGCATTAAACGCATAATTAACAATAGCGGTTTTAGTCGAAATTCCTTCGTATTTCAATTCCATGACCATTTCTTTCACAAAATCTGAAATCTGTTTTTTTTCGTACACAAAAAGCACTTTCATGGCTATAAAATAAACCAAAACAATTAATAAGGTGTAAGGGCCTATCCAGCCCAGTGGAAGGATGCGATTGCCGAAAAAAAGGCTTATGGCAACTATGCATATCAGAAGTATCCCAAAACCTGCGGAAAGCACATGCCCGTAGTGAGCCTTTGTTGATATTGGCATAGGACGATAAGCAGCATCTAAAAAGGCAATGATGAACATATTAAATACACAGCTTCCCATGACATCTCCCACGGCAATGTCAGGAACATTTGCATAAGTAACAGAACTCAACCCTGTTACCAGTTCCGGAAGTGACGTTACGGTTGCCATGAGTACGAGGCCTATCCATGTCCGGCCAAGGCCGGTCTTTTCAGCAATAATATCGCCGTATTTGGACAACCGTGTGCCGGAATAAACAATCAAAGATGTGCAGATTATAAACCCAAGCCAGAGAAGCATTTCTGTTCCTTATCTGTGGTATCTTGCGACCAGAAATCTGTCTGACTCAAGATACTCCATAGCATGATTAATATCCTTCCTCTTGCCGATTAAAAGAATGACATCACCCGAGTTCAAGACGAAATCAGGCGAGGGATTCTGAAATATTCTGTCTTCACGCTGAACAGCGATAATCGTGACGCCGGTTTCAGCCCTGAGATGAAGTTCCTTGATGGAATGGCCTCCCACGTGGAAATCTTCTTTTATGAGAAAGGTCTCTGTTTCTATATCCTTGAGAAATTCGAAGTGTTCATCAAGATGCTTTTTAGGAAGTTCCACTGTTCTTAAAATGCTGTAACTATCTTTTCTGATATTGTCGATGTAGCCTGTTATGACATTTTTCGGGATATGATAACGATGCAGCACCCTCGAAAATATTTCGATTGATGTCTCAAATTCCTCGGGAATCACCTCATTAGCTCCGAAATTAACGAGGTCTTCCACCTCAGCAACATAGCGAGTTCTGACAATTATGTATATATCAGGGTTTTCCTTTCGAGCGAGCTGAACTATCATCCTTGTTGACGCGGCATCAGATATGGCAATAACGAGGATTTTGGCGGAATTAATGCCAAGCTTGTGAAGGAGTTCCAAACTTGTGCCGTCGCCATAATATATTGGCTCCCCTTTCTTTTTCATTTTTTTTACAGTATTGGCGTTCAGTTCGAGAATTGTATAGGGTATTCCAGACTCCCTTAGCACCCGCGCGATATTTCTGCCGTTAACGCCGAACCCCACTACTATGACATGATCCTTCTTCTTAGTGGATGGCTGGCTGCCGGCCTTGCGATGCATCCTGTCGAGTCTTTTCAGCACAGTTTTAGATGTCAGCCAGCCAGAGAAGGTCGGAGAGGCTGAAATAATGAAAGGAGTAAGGATCATGGTAATAACTGATGATGATAAAAAAATCTGATAAATATCTTCTGTTATTAAGCCGTAAGCCTTTCCAGCAAGCGCGAGTATAAAAGAAAATTCCCCCACCTGTGAAAGGTATGTGCCTGTTTGAATAGAGTGTCTTAGTGACAAACCTATTGCATATGATGCAGTGTTCGCGGCAAGTGCCTTCAGCACGAGGACCACCAGAACTACGGCAGCAACCGTAAAAAGATTATCTCTCATAAATCCTATGTTCATGAGCATACCGACTGAAATGAAAAAGAGTCCGATAAAGCTTTCCTTGAAAGGCAGTATATCTGATATCGCCTGCGTGGCGTATTCAGAGTCAGACATAACAATTCCGGCAAGAAAAGCTCCAAGCGCGAGTGAAAGCCCGAGTTTGTATGTTAGATACGCGGTGCTTATGCACAAAAGCATTATTGTGATTATAAATAGTTCCCTGCTTTTGGTCTTTACAACATTGTGCAAAATATGCGGAACGCCCCACCTCGCCAGAAACAGCACGCCCCCGACCACTACGCAAGCCTTTAGCATGGTCAGAACAACGGCTGAAAAGCCTCCTCCCTCTCCAGCAAGTATAGGTGTAAGGAGCATAAACGGGACAACGCAGAGGTCCTGAAAGATCAGGATGCCCACTGATGTCCTTCCATGGGGTGTATTCAATTCAGCCCTGTCCATAAGAAGTTTGATTACAATGGCTGTACTGCTCATGGCAATCAAAAATCCGTAAAAAACCGATTTATTAAGCTCCTGGCCAAAGAAGAAATAACTTAACAGGACAACAACACCAGCCGTTAAACCTGACTGAAGAAAACCGCCTCCCAAAATAGCCGCCCGCAGCATCATCAGGTTTTTTAATGAAAATTCAAGACCGATAGTAAACATAAGCAGTATGACGCCGATCTCGGCAAGTTGCTCGACCTCGTGCACGTTTTTAATAAGCTGGAATCCGTGGGGCCCGAGTATTACGCCGGCAAAAAGAAATCCGACAATAGACGGTATCTTCAGCTTTCCGAGGATAAATACGACAATAGCTGAAACACCGAAAATCATTACAAGCGGTTTTAAGAATTCGAATTCCTGCATACGAATAATTATACACGTAAACAATACGTTTCTGCCTTAAATGAATTCATATCGCTTATTTGACAACAGCATTGTTAAAAATGAATAATTAGACTATGAAAGTCAGATGCAATGCCTTTGGCCCGTACCTCAAAAATAAATTCGGCACAATCGTTTACAAAGTAAATGTGGACGCTGGTTTTACGTGCCCCAACAGGGATGGCACACTCGGCGTAACAGGTTGTTCTTACTGCAACAATGACAGCTTCAGGCCGTCAGAATGCAAATCCGAAACATCCATCAGAGAGCAGATAGTTACGGGCGTAGAATATCTCAAAGGCCGGTACAAGGCCAAAAAGTTTCTCGTATATTTCCAGCCATATACAAATACTTACGCGCCTGTGTCAGAACTCGAAAGGCTTTACAGGCAGGCATTGTCAGAGCCGTCGGTAATAGGCTTAGCTATCGGGACAAGGCCTGACTGCATAGATGAAGAAAAGTTAGAACTGCTGCAACATCTCGCAAATGATTATTTCGTTCTTGTTGAGTATGGCTTGCAGTCAGTTTACGATAAATCTCTCCAATATATCCTCAGGGGGCATGACTATCAGGCATTTCTTGATGCCGTAAATATTACCGCTGGACGGGGGATACACATTGGCGCGCATATTATTGCTGGATTTCCGACAGAAACAAGGGAGGAAATGCTTGCGATGGCTGAGGAGATATCCAACCTTCCGGTGGAGTTTTTAAAAATCCACCAGTTGCAGATAATAAAGGATACTGTTCTTGCAAAGCAGTACATGAATAATCCGTTTAAAACATTCCAGTATGAAGAATATCTGGACTTTCTTGTAGATTTTGTTGAGCGCTTGTCACCTGAAATTGTTCTGCAGAGGCTGTTTGCCACTTCGCCTGATGATATACTTATCGCTCCCAAATGGGGGAAGACGAGGCAGGAAATAATCCGTGGGATAGAAGCGAGGTTTATCGAAAGAAATGCTTTCCAGGGCTCTAAGTGCTTATGTCTTAGGCATTGACGCACATTTGGTGGAAGTTGAGGTTGATATTGCTGCAAAAGGCCTTCCGTATTTCTCCATGGTTGGCCTGCCTGATGCTGCCGTAAAAGAGAGCAAAGACAGGGTTAAGGCAGCCCTGAAAAATATCGGCTTTACATTTCCCTTAAAACAGATAACCGTTAATCTCGCGCCTGCTGACTTAAAAAAAGAAGGCTCTTCTTTTGACCTGCCTATTGCGATGGGAATAATAGCGACAGAAGGGATAATTCCCTCGGCCAATCTATCTGAATACATTCTCGCCGGTGAACTCTCGCTGGATGGAAAGATAAAGCCTGTAAGAGGGGCTTTGCCAATGGTTATTGAGGCCAAACGGCTTGGGCTGCAAGGCGTTATACTGCCGAAAGAAAATGTTGCGGAGGCAGCGGTAGTGAGCGGCATTAATGTATTTGGCATGGGAAGTCTGCCAGAGGTAATAGAGTTTTTGGGCGGCATTTCAAAAAAACAGCCTTTTATCATCGATATAAATTTGGCAATGGCAGAAAACTCCGCTTATGAGGATGACTTCTCGGATGTTAAGGGGCAGGAGCACGCAAAAAGGGCGCTCGAAGTCGCAGCATCAGGCTCGCACAACATACTAATGATAGGGCCGCCGGGCAGCGGTAAAACCATGCTCGCAAAAAGGCTGCCGTCCATACTTCCGCCCATGACATTTGAAGAGGCGCTCGAAACCACCAAGATACACAGCATTGCGGGCCTCCTTAAAAACGGGCAGTCTCTTCTGGCAACAAGGCCTTTCAGGTCGCCGCATCACACCATATCGGATGTGGCTTTAATAGGAGGCGGGCAAAATCCTCGTCCCGGCGAAGTATCACTATCACATCACGGTATATTGTTTTTAGATGAACTGCCCGAATTTAAGAGAAACGCCCTCGAAGTACTGAGGCAGCCACTGGAAAACGGTATTGTAACAGTATCAAGGGCTGTTGCTACGGTAACGTATCCCGCGCAGTTTGTCCTTGTGTCTGCCATGAATCCATGCCCTTGCGGTTTTTGGGGCGATAGCAGGCATCAGTGCACGTGCACACCAAGCATGGTTAACAGGTACAGGTCAAAGGTTTCTGGCCCGTTGATGGACAGGATCGATATCCACATAGATGTACCGGGTGTTCCATATAAAGAACTGTCACAGGATTATTCAGGAGAAAAATCGCAGGATATAAGGATTAGAGTCGCGGAGGCAAGACAAAGGCAACTGAACAGATTTAAAGAGGACAGGATATTTGCCAACGGCCAGATGAAAACAAGGCATATCAAAAAATACTGCCGTCTTTCAGAAGACGCCCATAATCTTCTTGATACAGCCATGCAAAGGCTCTCCTTAAGCGCAAGGGCATATACGAGGATATTGAAGGTATCCCGCACCATTGCCGACCTTGAAAGCTCCGACAGCATACAGAGTCAGCACATCGCAGAGGCAATCCAGTACAGGACTCTTGACAGAGGTCAGTTATAACATTTCACGTCTTGACTATGCCGGAATAATCTGATAATTTTTGATTAACAGGGGGGAGATGAAAGGGGGCATCTCAAAAAAAAAACAAACCAAAAAAAAGTCTATCAAATTGTATTAGGAAACTACTTTTATTTCCAGGGAGGTCGAGATGAAAAGGGTCAAATCTATAATCATCGTGGCAGCGGCTTTCTATTTCATGTTATCGGGCAATGTACATGCCTTAACCGATAACGAGGTGAAATCCCAGCACATAGAAGAGGCTGATGGCGTATCCGGCCAAAATCCTAACAGCGGAAGCGGCATAAAAACACAGCACATACAGAATAATGCTATTACGACTTTAAAAATAAAACCAGGGGCGGTTAACGCAAGAACGATTGCCGATGGCGCTATAACCGCCAAAAAAATGGGTGAACCCTGTGAACCAGGGCAGATATTAAAGAAAACCGATACAGGATGGGCTTGTAGCGCTGATGAAAGTTCAACAGGCGATATCACAGCCGTAACAGCCGGCAAAGGCCTTAAAGGAGGCGGTCTGTCCGGAGATGTTACGCTGAATGTTGATTTTGGAGGCACAGGCAGCGCTGATACTGTGGCAAGAAGCAATCATAACCATGACGCAGCCTACGTAAATGAAGGACAGGCAAACAGCATATCGACCATAATGCTTCAGGATAATGCTGTTACAGGCGCAAAGATAAAGGATGGCGAAATCTCGCTTTCGGATTTAAATCCTGCCGTGTGCGCAAACGGTCAAATTATAAAAATGGGCGCTGCAGGATGGGAGTGCGGAGAAGATGCGAATTCCGGAGGGACAGTTAAGGGAAGCGGCACCAAAAATTATGTTCCAAAATTTACGTCTGCCAAGGTCATAGGAAATTCCACAATCTTTGACAATGAAACAGGCGTAGGGATAGGAACAACATCTCCGATAGGAAGATTGCATATAGCAGGAGACGAGGTCAGAATCGGTAGCGGAGGGATAGCAAACCATGCAACAGGGGATGGAGATATTTATGTTCAGAACAGGCTTGAGGTTGCCGGAAATATCCATTTGAGAGGCATCTTTCAGAATAACGATGATTCTGAAAAGAAATATGAGATAGAGCTAATCCGCTATACAATGAGAATTGATGCCTCAAAGTATGATGGTTCCACAAAACGAATTCCGCAATGGGTCATCTCTGATTTCTGCGGTGACGAGGATGGATGCAAGGTAACCATAGGCTTGACCAACTGGGCTGCAGGGGCAAATCGCAGGGCATCCTTTGGCCCATCCACATTTTTCTATAATACGGCTTCCAAGCAGTGGAGGATTAGCAACGATATCTTGAAAGAGGGAGCAGACGCTAATGGTTCAACCGAACATGCCATGGACTTCTATAACACCTGTTACTTTACTGACGGGGAATTTGCTCATTATGTAAATATGGGCGACAACTCAGATGGAATGCACCTTTTATTGTGGAATGGACTTAACTATGCCGAAAGATCCTGCTGGATAACGTTTGAAGATTAATCTGCCGAAAGTGCAATTAATTGTTTAATATAGCAGGCATGGATACCTTCAAACCTTTTGAACTGCAGATTTTTATGGGCTTATCACTTTGGTGTTATAATAGGCATGAACAGCTAATTATATTCAGGATACTAAAAAAACCTTGCAAGCTCCGACAGCATACAGAGTCAGCACATCGCAGAGGCAATCCAGTACAGGACTCTTGACAGAGGGCAGTTATAGCGCGAGCCGCAAGATAGACAAAAAAAAGGAAATAGAAAATAATATATCTATGGGAAAGACTATTGTCATAGCCAACCAAAAAGGGGGGGTTGGCAAAACAACAACAACTATTAACCTCTCAGCATCCCTTGCGCTCGCAGGCAAAGATATACTTGTTATAGACTCCGACCCGCAGGGTAATCTGACAAGCGGCCTTGGCATAAACAGGGATAATCTTCAGAAAAGCCTTTACAATATTTATACAGGGGAATTGCCTATTGAAGAGGCGATAACAGAGACGTCAGTGCCGCATCTTCATATTCTGCCTTCAAATATAGACCTTCTGGCTGTGGAAGTAGAAATAGTAAACAGGGATGAACGGGAAAGAATCCTGTTAAATGCCCTTTCAGGCATAAAAGAGCGTTACAAATATATATTCATAGACTGTCCCCCCTCTCTTGGCTTGCTTACGCTAAACGGGCTTGTTGCAGCGGATTCCATAATTGTCCCTGTTCAGTGCGAATATTATTCGCTTGAAGGGCTGGGACTGTTATCAAGGACTCTGAAGCTGGTAAGGGGTTCTTTTAACCCGGCGCTTGATATTGAGGGCATACTGCTTACAATGTTTGATGCGAGGAATACTCTTTCGCGGCAGGTAGCAGAAGAAGTCAGGAAATTTTTTAAGGAAAAGGTTTACAACACCCTCATACCAAGAAATGTTACGCTCGGCGAGGCGCCGAGCCATGGAAAGCCCGCAATACTTTATGATGTAAGGTCAAAAGGCGCGCAGAGCTATTTATCGCTCGCAAAGGAGATATTAAATGAAAATGGCATTGGGCAAAGGGCTTGATGTCCTGCTTCCTGAAAAAGGGGAAGAGGTCATCTATATTGACATAGAAAAAATAGTCCCCGGCGCGTACCAGCCGCGAAAGATGTTCAAGGACGATGCCATCAAAGACCTCGCTGTGTCAATAAAGGAAAAAGGCGTTCTTCAGCCCCTGATAGTTTCACGCAATGGAGATGGTTCTTTTTCCATTATTGCTGGAGAAAGAAGATGGAGGGCTGCTCATGTCGCTGGACTTAAAAAAATACCCGCTCTTATAAAAAATGTATCCTCTCAGGATGCCATCGAAATAGCCCTTATAGAAAATATACAGCGGGAAGAACTGAATCCTCTTGAGACAGCAGAGGCATTTCAAAGACTGCTTAAGGAATTCAGCATTACTCAGGAGGAACTCTCCCAGAAGGTCGGCAAAGACAGGGCAACTATAGCAAACTATCTGCGCATACTGAAGCTTCCGGATGAGATAAAGGCATTGATAAACAGTGAAAGCATATCAGTGGGACATGCCAAGGCGCTGCTTGTTCTGGAAAGCAAACAGGCGCAAATAGCTGCTGCAAGGGATATTATAAAAAAGGGATTAAATGTCAGGGCAGCAGAGACATTGTGCAAAAAACTGTCGCAGGGGCGTCCGGCTCAGATTAAAAAGCAGGAAAAAATGCCTGAGATAGCAGACCTCGAAAATAAACTCATCCAATCGCTCGGCACAAAGGTTAAAATTCATCATAAGGGCAAAAAGGGAAAGATAGAGATAGAATATTATTCGCTGGATGAATTTGACAGATTGTTTGAGACCTTAATGCAATCTTGACCAAAGTATGATACATTAGACATAGGAAATGACTTCTATGGTTGATGACGCCAGCGCTTAGGCTCTGATGAATTTCTTCTCAATCTCATTAGCGAGGTGATTTTCATGCCCCCTCTTATACTTGTAACAAATGACGACGGAGTTCACTCACCGGGAATAATCGCCCTGTTTAAGGCAATGAAAGAGCTTGGAGAGGCTTATATAGTCGCCCCTGACAGGGAAAGAAGCGCTGTAGGTCACGCTCTTACGCTCCACCGTCCGCTAAAAGTGGAACAGTTGCGCGAAAATGTGTTCAGCGCCAACGGCACTCCGACTGATTGCGTTGCCCTTGCTATTCATAAAATATTGCCGAGAAAGCCGGATCTTGTTGCCTCGGGCATAAATACCGGCGCTAACCTTGGAGATGATATAACCTACTCAGGCACTGTTTCTGCCGCGATGGAGGGGACTATCCTCGGTGTGCCTTCATTTGCCATATCTCTTGTGGGAGAAAGACCTTTTCACAATGACACTGCTGTTTCATTTGCGACAATAATCGGAAAATACATACTTGACAAGTCGCTTCCGTACGATACCCTGCTTAATGTTAACGTGCCTAATCTGCACAAAAAAGAGATGATTAAGGGCTTAAAGATTACGAGACAGGGCAAGCGGGTCTATGATAACGCTATTCAGGATATTTATTCGCCGGGCGGCGATAAGCATTACTGGATAGGCGGCGGCCAGTTATATTGGGAGCACGGCGAAGATATGGATATTCAGGCAGTGCTGGGTGGATATGTTTCGGTCACGCCTGTTCATCTTGATTTAACGAATTATGAGGCGCTCCAGTACCTGAAAAATACCTGGAATATTTCGGGCAAATGAAAAATTACAACGACAAATACGACGCAATAATAGTTGGAGCAGGACCAGCAGGGATATTTTCTGCGCTGGAGCTTGTAAATAAGGCTCCAAACATGAAAATACTCATAATAGAAAAGGGCAAAGACATTGACAAGAGACAATGCCCGATGGATTTCAGTGGTGTTCCATGCATGTCCTGCCATGAATGCGACCTTGTAAGCGGATGGGGAGGGGCTGGCGCGTTCAGTGATGGAAAGCTCAATCTGTCTCCGGAAATAGGCGGATTTCTTTCAAGATATGTTGACATCAAAACCCTCGGATCATTGATTGATTATGTTGACGGCATATATGTCAGGTACGGAGCTCCTGAGCGCCTGTATGGAGGCGATGAACGGGAGATCAGCAAAATAAAGGACATTTCAGCAAGGAATGACCTTATGTTTATCCCTTCAAAGATAAGACACATAGGAACGGACAGGTGCAGGGATGTCCTTAAAAAGATGAGGGACGCGGTCAATGGAAAGGTCTCTGCCATGTTCGGCGTCGATGTTCAAAGGATTATCGTTGAAAAGAAAAAGGTCAAGGGCGTCAGATTAAAGGACGGGCAGGAGATATATGCTGATTATGTAATTCTCGCCCCGGGACGCGCATCGTCAAAATGGCTTGAGACAGAATCCCGGAGGCTAAGGCTCACCCTTCTTAAAAATCCTGTTGATATAGGCGTGAGGGTGGAAGTGCCGGCGCCTGTTCTTGAACCATTGACGAGTGTCATATACGAACCCAAGATGATCTTTTATTCAAAGAAGTTTGATGACAAGGTAAGGACGTTTTGCGTCAATCCTTACGGAGAAGTGGTCAAGGAGCATCTTAAAGGCATCTGGACGGTAAATGGACACAGCTACGCGAACAAGCGGACAAACAATACCAATTTCGCGATACTTGTGAGCACCTTTTTTACCGAGCCGTTTGATGAGCCTATATCATACGGAATGTACATTGCGAGGCTCGCAAATTTTCTTGGCGGAGGCGTGATTGTTCAAAGGCTTGGCGATCTTATAAAAGGAAGACGCTCAACCCGCGAACGGATATCAAAGGGCATAGTTGAACCAACGCTAAAAGACTCAACTCCGGGCGATTTAAGCTTTGTGCTGCCGTACAGGTATGTTTCTGATATTCTGGAGATGTTAGAGGCATTAGACAGGGTTGCTCCGGGTGTTAATTCAAGGCATACCCTTCTTTACGGCGTTGAAGTAAAATTTTATTCCATGCAGTTGAAACTCTCAAACAGCCTCGAAACCGATATTAATAATTTATTCGCTATTGGAGACGGCGCGGGTGTAAGCAGGGGCTTAATTCAGGCTTCGGTATCAGGGGTAATAGCAGCAGGGGAGATATCAAAGAGAATTCAAAATGTGACGTAAAATTCAAATCGCGGTTTCCTTTATTTTTAGTTGATTTTATGGAAGACTTCAAAAGACTCAGAAACTTCATGGTTGATTTGCAGCTTATCCCGCGAGGAATAAAAGATTCGCGTGTTATTGATGCCATGAGAAAAGTTCCCCGCCATTTATTTATGCCTGAATTAGTTCAGGGAGATGCTTACAGCGATATGGCCCTTCCTATTGGAGACGGGCAAACCATTTCTCAGCCGTACATGGTAGCAGTAATGACAGAACTTCTTGAATTAAAAGGAGATGAGACTGTTCTGGAAATAGGAACAGGCTCAGGCTATCAGGCAGCCATACTTGCAGAGCTTGGAAAGGAAATCTATACCGTAGAGAGAATTCCCACCCTTGCGGATAGGGCGATGACGGTATTGGCAAGCCTTGGATACGATAATGTTCATGTGATAGTTGGCGATGGAACAAAAGGGCACGCGGAAAAAGCGCCGTTTGACAGGATTATAATTACCGCTGCTGCCCCGCGTATACCTTCTGCTTTGAAAGACCAGCTAAAAGAAGGTGGCGTTATTGTTGCTCCCGTAGGAGAGAGATTCTCCCAGATTCTGGTTAAGGGAAAAAAGCAGCAGGATGTTCTTATCGAAGAGTATAATACCGCATGTGTCTTTGTTCCGCTCATCGGAGAGTACGGGTGGCAGGGTTGACATTAAATGTAATTTATAGTATTTATTGAAATTGATATGTTTACTTTTTTTATCCAGTATGATATAAATATCAATCACAAATTTTTCTGAGGGGGTGGTAATATGTCAAAAAAGATTGCTGTTGTAGTTAGAGACAGGCAGGGTGAAGCCCTTAGGATGGCTCTGGGCATTATTCTCATGGATGACATTATCGATGTTTATGTACTTGACAGGAAGATTGAAGAGACTGAGGAAAACACCATGAATGTGGAGACAATGCTCGATATGGACATGAAGCTTTACAGCAACAATAAGGAAAACGCTACGCTTCAGTATCTTTCCACTGAAGAGATAGCTGACAAGCTTCTCGAATACGACCATGTTATACCTTATTAAAAATTAACCAAAAGGGGTGAAGTCATGAAAGTTTTATACCTTATCACGCAGGAGCCTGATGAAGCCGCAAAAACGTTTATAGAAACCCACAAAAAATCCAATGAAGTTACAATTGTGGACATAGCGAAAAATAAAAATTATGACGAAATCGTAGATCTTATCGCCTCAAGCGATAAGGTGATTTCCTGGTAATTTCATAATTCAGGAGGAAATAAAATGAAGCTTGGAATGCTTGTTAACACAAATAAACACCTTGAAGATGTCATCGGACTCACAAAGTCTGCTTTGGCAAAAGGGCATGAGGTTATTATATTTACAATGGACGAAGGCACAAAATTGCTCGAAAATCCTTCCTATGCGGATTTATGCAAGATGCAGGGAGTGACAATGAGTTTTTGCGACCATGCTGCAAAAAAGCTTGGCGCAAAAACAGAAGGGGTACCATCAGAAATAGTCTGTGGAAGCCAGTACAATAATGCTGCCATGGATCATGAATCTGACAGGGTAATTGTTCTTTAAGCGCTGAAAACTTGTCGCACATCATGACAGGAGGTGGTGCCGCTAATTTGTATAATCTGTTTTAATTAAGTACAGACATAGAAGCGCTGTTAAAACTAAAAAATCAGGAGGGCATTACAACATGATCAAAAAAAGCGTAAGAATAGCATTGGTATTATCTCTTGTATTGCTTTTAATTTCTTCTGCGTCGGCAGCAGGAGATGATATGGCGAAGAAACTTAATGATGTGCTTATGAAAGGACCTGCAGAAGGCCACTGGCAGGTTGGCGCGGATGATGTTGACGCATGGATTAAGGCAAAAAAGACAGATTTTGTAGTAGTAGATGTAAGACCGACTCCTCCGGGACAGGGCGGCAAAAGGATACCCGGCGCTATGTACATTCCTTATAATGAAATATTAAAGCCGGACAACCTGAAAAAACTCCCGAAAGACAAAAAGGTGATTTTAGTATGCGTAACCGGACAGACACAGAACCTGCCGGTTATTGCATTAAGAGCTCTCGGATATAATGCCATGACAATGAGATTCGGTATGGCAGCATGGCAGAAGGGATATTTGGGCGCTGACCTCATGAAAAAGGCTATTGATAATGCAGCAGCAAAGAACTTCCCTCTTGAGGATGTAACTGCAGGGGCTCCTGCGGCTCCTGCGGCTCCCAAGAAGTCCGGATATTAATAATTAAAAAAACAATTGCTTTAAAAAAACAGGGATGCTATTCGCATCCCTGTTTTTTTTTATCATAATTAAGATAATAGTTGTATGCGAAACATACAGTTAAGACATAATATTATAAAAGCATTTTCGGTTGTTGAATTAATCTGCTGATATGAAAAAAAGGGATGTTTTTATTCTTATTTCAACGCTTGCGCTATTGTCATTTGCAGCGCTTTTTACGCTGCGCTCCTTCGATGACAACAGACTCACAAACTGGCAATGGGTATTTGATAATGTTGACGCGTGGAAACTATATCTGATTCTGTTCGCTGCCATAATTATTTCTTATTATTTGTCAAAAATTCCCGTTAGCAAGCAGCGCTATGGTATTGTTCTTTTCCTTTTTTCTTTTGCAGCATCTTCTGTTTTCTGGAGGGCGCCTGAGGTCATTATGGATGCCTCAAGATATTTCACATATGCCAAACATGTTGAAATATACGGGGTTGAATATTTCATAAATGAGTGGGGCGGCGCTATTAATCCATGGACAGATATGCCTTTTGTCCCATTATTATACGGCTTGATTTTTAAATTTTTTGGCGAATCGAGGCTCTATATCCAGATATTCATATCCCTGCTTTTTGCAATGACAACAGTTTTAACTTACCTGACAGGAAAGATATTGTGGGATGAAGAGACAGGCTTTTTCGGTGGCCTGCTTATTCTCGGCATTCCCTACATATTTTCTCAGGTTCCGCTCATGCTTGTTGATATTCCTGCAATGTTTTTCCTGACACTATCTATCTTTGCTTTTGTGATGGCCTTAAAAAAGGGCAGCGGATGGATGCCATTTTCAGCCTTTGCAATATCCATGACCTTTTTTTCTAAATATTCAGCATGGCTCATGCTTTCGGTCCTTTTTGTTATTTTTGCTGTTTATTTAATGCAAGCCAAATCTACTCTCACGGACAACTCAGGAAAAACAAGCGCAATCTCTATATACAGGACTTTTATTGTTGTTTGCTTCTCTGCTCTGTTCATAGGAATCGTCTTCTGGTATAAATTTGACGCGTTTTCAGAGCAAATAAGGCTCTTAATCAGTTATCAGAAACCGGGGTTGAAGACATGGGGCGAGAGCTATGTTTCTACATTCCTTTTCCAGTTTCACCCTTTTATCTCGCTTGCCGCGATATATTCGGCCTATGCTGCTTTCAGAAAAAAAGATTTGAAATATCTTATTATCTTTTGGCTTGTGTTTCTCGTATTCGTGCTTCAGATAAAAAGGTCTCGATATATAATTATGATATTCCCGATGGTCGCGTTAATGGCATCCTATGGCCTGATGCAGATAAAGGATTCGCAATACAGGAAGTTTATTGCATACTGTATTGTTTTGTCGTCACTTTCAATCGCGCTGTTCGCGTATCTCCCTTTTTTGGAGAAAATCAGCGATATTAACTTAAAGAACGCCGGTCGTTTCCTGAATTCCCTGAATATAGAAAAAACCGAGGTGTTCGCTCTGACAGAACCGGGGTCTCCTGTAAACTCGGCAGTAGCTGTTCCAATCCTCGATTTGTTCACACGGGAAAATATAATTTATGATTACCAGCCGGACTATTTTCCTGAACCTGATGAAATCGCTAAATCTTCCCTGAGATTCACATGGGAATACAAAAATCCCGGTTATTATTCCTCAGACAATAAAGACCCGGTCGATGCAGATGCTATTGTAATAATCTCAAGCAGTGACGATTTTTACATTCCGGATCATATTGAGGCTAAATTGGAAAAATATCAGAATTTAAAGATATTCGATGTTTCAGAGGGCATATTTCAGAACAGCACTATAGTAACCGTGTACTACAATTAAGCCGAAAAAGACTTCATACCATGCATGCACACTTCTTGGCTCTCAGCCTGTTTACCTGTTCCTCATATGAATCAACAAAACTATTCTGCTTATCAGTGCCTTCAGCGAGTTTAATATCAAGAGGGCTTTTATGGATATATCCCCTTTTTGCCATTTCAGATACAAGCTGCTCATGCCTGAGATAGAGGGCCTTCAGCTTGCCGTTCCATCTCAAAACCTCAGGGTGCCGTGCATAGCCTTTTTTGTTTTCTGTAAGTATGCTCCATATGGCGTGGAGCTCTCTGTGCTCTCCCAGGAGGTGGCTGCGGCACAGTTTTGCCGGAGGGATATCCCAGATTCTCATAGAAGTATACTCAACCTCTCAGACATGATTCCTCAGCATAAGCTCAACAGGATGAGGATTGAGGTAATGCTGCCTTGCGAGATAATGTTCATCATATTTCCGCACATAATGTTTGAACAGCGTGACAGGGACTATCAAAGGAACAAAACCTTTATAATAATTTTCAATAACTTCAATCAGTTCCTTTTTTTCATCAGATGAAATCATCTTCTTAAAATACCCTAGCATATGATGGAGAACATTGGTATTTTTATTGGCAGTCGAAAGAAGCTTGAGTCCCTGCATAAGGGTGCCAATATATTCTGAATAAAGTTTTTCAGGATTATGCCTTTTCGCGCCTGCCACCAGACTGCCAAGAGTCCTGTAATGCTTAACACTGTGAGAAAGAATAAGAAGCTTATGGTCTGTATGGAAAGAGACAAGATCCTTTATGCTTCCCCCGCCTTCTTGAAATTCCTTCCACCTCCTGAAAACAAAGACCCGTTCAATGAAGTTTTCCCTTAAGGCCGGATTTTGAAAACGGCCGCTATCCTCAACAGGAATCAAAGGAAATCTTTGCATAAATGCTCTGGCAAAAATTCCAACGCCTGTCCGCGCCGGAACACCGGAATTGCCGTAAACTTTTACGCCGCGCATTCCTGAACTCGGAGACCGGCTCTTAAAGATAAATCCGCAAAGACCTTCTTTATCCAGTTCATTAAGCCTCTTCTCTGCCCAGCTTTTCATGCCTTCTGTATGGTCTATTCCGGTGCCCGATGTAACAAGCCGCGGGTCTTCAGGATTACCAGTTAACCGCATCGCCTCTCTTGGAACAGGCAGTCCATATTCAACCTCAGGGCAGACAGGCACCCAGTCTACATATTTTCCAAGCGTATCCTTCAGATAATGGTCAAGCTTGTGTCCGCCGTCATACCTCACCTTTTCACCAAGAAGACATGTGCTTATTCCGAGCCTTATCTTTTCCATATCTTATTGTTTTTCAGGCTATATTGCGCGTTGATTACTCTTGCTCAATAATAAGCAGTGGCAGCCCGCAGTCAGGGCATTCGTGCTTATGAGCAGCCACAGGTGAACCGCAGGCCGGACACTTTCCTTCTTTAATCAATTCATTGGCAGTTCTGAGTTCAGGACTGATTTCCATGAAGTATTCCTCGATTCTCTCCTGAGCCTTTTCAAGATCATCTGCGGAGACCACTAACCGGCATTTGTCACCGCAGCATCCTTTTCTGCATCCTGAATCGGAATAGATAGTGCAGGATATTCCGGCATCTATGAGAACTGAGCGCAGTTCAACCATCCAGCCAAGGTCGCCCTCCCGCACTACGACACCGCTCTCAACGGTCTTCTTTTGGAGAAGCATTTTTTCCTCCCGTGCCTTTTTGTGCTCTTCAGGGAAAAGGAGCAGGACACCGCAATCCGCGCATTTTTGGATATGCTGCAGATACTCGGTATCGCAGTCAGGACATATCTTGTTCATATTCATATACAGAAATTTTACCACAATTATTAATACACGAACATGGAGAATCGCGTTATGGGAATGTTATACCTGCTACTTGCTTTCCTTCTCAATAGCACTAAAAAAATTTGAATTTCCAGCGCTGAAATGCTAATATATTGGAACTTCAATTTATCTTTTTTGCATGAATTTTATAACAAGCTGATTAATAATTAAAAAATGGCAGAAGTAACCCCTTTCGCGGGAATCTTATATAATCCTGTTAAAGTATCCGGCAACGAGGCTGCAGCGCCTCCGTATGATATTATTACGCCCGCGCATAAAGATGTTTTATACGAAAAAAGCCCTTATAATATCGTCCGCATCGACTTTGGACGCGAAATGCCGGAAGACTCAGACAACTGCAATAAATATACAAGAGCAAAAGATTATTTGTCAGAGTGGCTTAAAGAAGATGTTCTTGTCAGGGATGCGAAACCTTCATTCTACGCGTATGAAGTAGAATACCAGTTATCAGGCGAGAAGAAAAAACTGCGCGGGATAATCGCGACGGTAGAAATTGAAGAATTGGGCGAGGGCGTTTATCCACATGAGGCAACCCACTCAAAACCCCGCGCAGACAGGCTGAACCTTATGAAGTCATGTATGGGCAATATCAGTCCGATATATTCTCTTTACAACAGCCATGAGAAAATTGCGTTGAAGATTCTCGATGAAATCAATGAAAAGCCCTATTTTGAAGCTACTGATTTTGACGGGGCAATACACAGGCTGTACAAAATATCCGATGACTCTCAGATAGAAATAATCAAGGCGGAATTGTCTGATAAGCCTATATTTATAGCTGACGGTCATCATAGATACGAAGTGGCGCTGGAATTTAAAAAGGAAATGAACTCAAAAAACGGACCAGGGCCATGGGATTATGTCCTGATGTTCCTTGCAAACATGTCTGATGAGGGGATTACAATACTGCCTACCCACAGGCTGATAAAAGGACTTTCCAAAGATGAAATATTAAAAAAACTCGAAAACGATTTTAGCATATCTCCGATAAAGATAAATCTTGACACAGCAGATTCTGACATTAACAAGGCTTTGTCTGAATCAGGCAAAAACGCCTTCGGCCTTTATATTGATAACGAGGAGCACTGGTATCTTCTGAAATACAAAAGCGGTGACCTGAAAGACGTGCATCCCGCATTGAGAAGTCTTGATGTTGTCGTGCTGCATGAGCTGATTCTGAAAAGGGATCTTGCAATAACGGATGTCGCTTATGAAATGGATATAAAAACAGCAATAAACCGGATAAGAAAAGATGAATTCAACGCGGCCTTTTTCCTGAATCCGACTGATGTAAATGATGTTGAAAGGGTGGCCCTCAACAATATGAGAATGCCGCCAAAATCAACCTATTTTTATCCCAAGCTTTTGACAGGCATGGTGATAAATAAGTGGGAGGGCTGATAAACTGCTCATAACCTTTTAGGTTATATAAATATTAATCTTAATTCCTATACGCAAGGAGGACAATATGTCAGTAAGAGTGGCGATCAACGGTTTTGGCAGGATTGGCAGGAATTTTTTAAGGACATGCAAGGGATACAATGACATCGAGATAGTTGCTATTAACGATCTTACTGATGCAAAAACACTGGCTCATCTGCTTAAGTACGATTCTGTTCACGGAATTTTTAGCGCTGATGTTAAGGCATCCGACGGTGCATTGATTATTGACGGCAAGGAAGTAAAGGTTACAGCAGAAAGGTCTCCTGAAAAGCTTCCCTGGAAGGAGATGAACGTAGACATGGTAATAGAGTCTACCGGGCTTTTTACTGACAGGGCCAATGCCTCAAAGCATTTGGAAGCAGGCGCAAAGTGGGTTATTATATCCGCCCCTGCAAAGGAACCGGATGTTACGGTATGCCTCGGGATCAACGCAGAAGACCTGGATCCCGCAAAGCATAAAATAATATCCAATGCGTCCTGCACAACTAACTGTCTTGCTCCGGTTGCAAAAGCGCTTCACAAGGAGTTTGGAATTATACGCGGACTCATGACAACCGTTCATTCATACACCAATGATCAGAGAATACTTGATCTTCCTCATAAGGATTTAAGAAGGGCCAGGGCTGCCGCGCTCTCAATGATACCCTCCACTACAGGCGCTGCAAAGGCAATCGGTCTAGTGCTTCCTGAATTAAAGGGTAAACTTGACGGCTTCGCGATGAGGGTGACAACCCCTAATGTATCTGCTGTTGACCTTGTGGCAGAGCTCAACAAGGATGTGACTGTGGAAGACGTAAACAGCGCGCTCAAAAAATGGGCTGAAGGGCCGATGAAAGGGATTCTGCAATATACAGAAGAGCCTCTCGTATCAATTGATTTTAACGGCAACCCGCACTCGTCAATTGTTGATGCGACATTGACCAAGGTAATAGAAAAAAGAATGGTAAAGGTAATAGCATGGTATGACAATGAGTGGGGTTACAGCTCAAGGCTGAGGGATCTAATTCTTTACATCAAAAGCAGGAGTTAAGCCATGGCAAAAAAAGGCGATATCTCTGGAGAAATAAAGGATATTTTTGGAAAGCTGACAATAGAAGACCTCCAAATCAAAGATAAGAGGGTCTTTATAAGGGCTGACTTTAACGTCCCCCTTGATGATAATATGGTCATCACAGATGACAGAAGAATCCGCTCGACACTGCCAACCATAAATTACGCTATCGATGAAGGAGCAAAGGTAATCATCGCCTCCCACATGGGAAGGCCGAAGGGCAAGGTAGAACCGCGCTTCAGCCTTGCCCCTGTTGCAAAGAGATTGCAGAGGCTTCTTAATAAAGAGGTATTCTTTGCCACTGACTGCATAGGCTCGCAGGTTGCAAACATTGTTTCCAGGATGAAGGCAGGAGACGTTCTTTTGCTCGAAAACCTCAGATTCCATATAGAAGAAACAAATAATGATGAAACATTCGCAAAAGCGCTTTCCAAGCTTGCGGACTTTTATGTCAATGATGCATTTGGCGCTGCTCACAGGGCGCATGCTTCCACAGTGGGCATCACAAAGTTTCTGCCTTCTGCAGCGGGTTTTCTTCTGAAAAAAGAGATAGAATACCTGAAAGGCGCTGTTGAAAATCCTGTCAGGCCTTTTGTCGCGATATTGGGCGGCGCAAAGGTATCAGGAAAGATAGGAGTGCTCGAAAATCTCGCTGACAAGGTTGACAAGGTAATAGTCGGCGGTGGTATGGCTTACACGTTTATAAAGGCGATGGATTACGAAATCGGCGATTCACTCGTTGAGCAGGATATGCTCGAACTCGCCAAAAATATTATGGCCAAGCTGAGAAAAAATAATGTGAAGTTTTATCTTCCGGTTGACAGTGTTATAGCCCAGAGCTTTGAACAATCAGCGGAAACCAAAATCGTGACAACACAGGAAATACCAAAGGGATGGCGCGCGCTTGATATCGGGCCCGCGTCTGTCAAGCTTTTCTCAGAGGCGATCCAAAACGCCAAAACCATCATTTGGAACGGCCCTATGGGCGTCTTTGAAATGGATGCCTTTTCCAGAGGCACATATGCTATCGCGCGTTCAGTCGCTGATGCGTATGCTTTGACCATAGTCGGCGGAGGAGATACTGATTATGCTGTTCACATGGCAGGCGTAAGTGACGCGATAACATTTATATCAACAGGCGGCGGCGCTTCTTTGCAACTTCTTGAAGGCAAGGAACTTCCCGGAATATCAGCGCTGACAGATAAAACATAATACTTTCTGGATTAACACTATGACCGGTCAATAAAAAGAAATCGGGGAGGAGTCACTGATAATCTGCTCCTCCTTTTCTATTGAACTCCTCAAATACTTTGGAAGGGAAAAAATTCTTGTATGGGTTTCCGAATCATAGAATTTCAATTCACCATTTAAGGCTGATATCTTCTGTTCGATATGAACTGCTGTAAGCCCTGCCGGGTCAAATTTTTTTGACGCCATCACAAACCCCCATCTGGCATAAAAAGAAGGGATATGTGCTATATAAGGATTTACAAAAGGGAAGACCTGTTTCAGCGTATTTGCGATAGATGTGAAGGCCTTGAAGTTATGAACTGAAGCGGATGTTGCCTGAGTAATAAGAATGCCGTCATCCTTAAGGCATCTGTATACTTCGTTATAAAACTCTTTTGTATAAAGCATCAATGCAGGCCCTTCGCTGTAAGGCTCAGGAAGGTCAAGAATAACGACATCATAGTCATTTGACTTGTTTATAAATTTCCTCGCGTCCTCGAAAAAAATCTTAACCCTGCCATCTTCAAATGCCCCCCTGTGCCACTCATGGAGATGTTGCCTGCAAAGCTCTACTACTTCCCTGTCGAGGTCAACCACGGTGACTTCCGAAACAGTAGTATGCTTCAAAGCCTCTCTTACCGCGGCTCCTTCCCCTCCACCGCCTATCAGGATTTTTTTTGGCGCGTCATGAAGAATTAAAGCAGGATGTATAAGCGCTTCATGATAAATAAATTCGTCTGCTTCGCTCGATTGGATCTTTCCGTCAAGAATAAGGCATTTGCCGTAACTGCCGGTTTTGACAATATCTATACTCTGGTATTGTGAAATACCAGAGTATATTATCTCTTTAAGCGAGTGAAAAGACCCTTCGTCTTCGGTTGTATGCTCAAGAAACCATTTGGAGTTCAATATCAGATACCTTGTGGGGAAGCTTTTCATCTGAACACGAAAGAATGCCCCTCTTCATTTCAACGATAGAAGGATTTCTGCTCTCAAAACGGTTAACCAGATATTGAGCGGCAACTTCGGGCTTGATGATGTCTCCACAAGTAAAAATATCTATGGCAGCATACGCATATTCAGGCCAAGTATGTATGGAGAGATGGGATTCAGCGATTACAACCATGCCGCTTATCCCGAACGGGCTGAATTCATGAAACGATACATCAATAATTGTGGCTTTAGCTTCCTTTGCAGCCGAAACCAAAGCGTCCTTCACTCTACTAAGGTCTTTTAGAATCTCAGGATTACAGTCCCTCAACTCCACTAAAAGATGGGTACCTAAAGCATGCAATTCTCTACCCCCTTCAGTTTAGAATCGAAAGAGCATCTGCTCCTTTAAGCGTTATAGATTATAGCATTGACGTGATTTTTGTCAAGAACCGTCCTTCTCTTAATCTAATCATATTACTCTTTAAGACATTACGCAATCAGGCTATATGTCATTGCATTATCCGATCCGGCAAATCTGAAATAATACTTTATCAGCGTTCGGTTATCATGCTATATTTTACGCTATTTAGTTCTTTAACAACAATATCACGGATAGCTGAGCCTTATATTCTGAGATTAACTTCCGGGCGCGTGCGTGCTTTAAAAATCTTCTGTATGTGATATATTTTAGACGGTTTTAGAAAAGTAGCAATGTTGAGCATATCGGCAACTATAAAGACCCGTCACCATCAGCAGAGTTAAATTTGCGCTCAACGCAAGCGTCAAAGAGATAGGAACTATAGGGATAATCTTAGAGATAATTTTTGCAATATTCTGGGCTTTGCTACACGCCTTTTTTAAAAT
>JBBILM010000022.1:0-18129 GCA_037444915.1 Nitrospirota bacterium
CACTCCAAAGTCAAACTTGCCTATTTCTTTACCCACTGATTCTGCGGAAGAGTCTGAGAGTGAATATCAGTTTGTGGAAGACCTCAAGACGTGGTGCGATGGCAGCAAAGAGGAACTCAAAAAAGAGAAGACGGACTTATTCCTCCTCAGAAATATGAGCCGGGGAAAAGGTGTGGGTTTCTTCGAAGCTGCGGGATTTCATCCTGACTTCATCCTATGGGTTCTCAAGGACAATAAACAGTTTGTTAATTTCATTGA
The DNA here is from genome assembly GCA_037444915.1 of Nitrospirota bacterium. Lineage (GTDB taxonomy): Bacteria > Nitrospirota > Thermodesulfovibrionia > Thermodesulfovibrionales > Dissulfurispiraceae > JBBILM01. Next base: position 259 of record JBBILM010000022.1, read on the forward strand.
GCCACACGGCCTATTGCATGAAGGCCCTGGAAGTGAGAAGGTTAAGTTCCATAAACGCGTTAAGAAAATTGAGCAGCGCCTCGGAGATGACTCAGTAATTCTAAACAGTTTCATATTGTCCTGGACGCGATTTCCCCAACTTAAGTGGGACAAAACTCAGATAGAGCTTGAAGCAATGCATGTCCTGTTTATGACTGATGATAGAGACAAGTATGTTGATAAACTTTTTGCCAGCTTTCAGCGGACAGGCTAAGGGGAGAATTTGCAATGGCAAAAGTGTTAGGTGAAACAGGGCGGTATGTAGCTGATCAATCAATAAAAAAATACCAGAGGCAGTTTATTGTTATTTTTCTGGTTTTCTTTGGTCTTGCCTTTCTGATGGGCTATCTTCTCGGCAAGAATATTCATCCTTACTCGCTCATCCTGATTGTCGCACTTACCTTCGCGCTACCACTTGTTATCAAAAAGTTGAATCGGGAAGTTGAAGCATTGGAACGTGAGCGGCTGAGTTTCCGAAAAGGCGCTACAGGCGAGGCTATTGTAGGATTCGTTTTGGACGGCTTCCCTGACGAATTCCGCGTGATCCACGATCTAACGACTCCTTACGGGAATGTCGACCACATGGTTGTCGGGCCAACCGGCGCATATATTATCGACACGAAGAATTGGAGGGGAGTTGTTGCCGCTGATGGAAACGGCGAACTCTTGATAAACGGAACGCCAACACAGAAACCAGAGATTAAGAACCTTACCCGCAGGATCATGGGCATCAAGGAGAAGCTAAAAGTTCTCTCCTCTCTTGATCCATACATCCAAGGCATCTTTGCCTTTCCCTCGGCTTATATTGAAGCAAAATGGGGCACAACTGGCTATATCCACTGCGTCAAAGATGAGCAGCTTTACGATTACATCGTTGAAAACAAGAAGGCCAAAAAGCTAACACAGAAAGACATTGAGTCCATCTCACAGGCCTTCCTTGCCCTGGCCAGAATGGATAAGGACTTTGGCTCGAATAACAAATAAAAGGGGCTTGGCCACTGACTCAATTTCAAGCAAAATACAATAAAACAGGAACAGCGCCCGTTTTTTCCATGGCCGAGTTTATAGTCACATCTTGATTCATGCAGATGTCATTTTCCCGCTGAGATAATATTTTGAAGCAGGCACTATAAGGTGAGAGTCCAGATTTGATACTGCCAAGTTTCCCATGCCAATTCCTCTGCTCTCCGGGAATTCATGGATGTGTCCATGCAGAATAATGACCTGCCAGTTCGCCGTCTTATACGAATGAAATAACTGTCATTATGTTATAATTCTGTTATAACACTGCAAGGGAGGAGAGCATGCACAGAAAGGTCTGTTCCATTGGCAACAGCAGGGGGGTATCCATCCCGTCGGAGATTCTCGAAGAATTGCATCTTTCCGTCGGGTCTGAGGTCGACATCAACCTTGATGAAAAAAGCGGCCGCATCATCATAGAGCCTGTGCGCAAGAAGAAATACCCGAAGGGCATTGATCCGGCATTTGTCTCGCAGGTAAACGATTTTATCTCACGATACGAACCTGCCCTTAAAGCACTGGCAAAGAAGTGAAATATCTCTCGCCAGAGCAGGTTCTTTTTATTCACAGCCGCCTTATCGATACCACTGGCGGCATACATGGCATACGGGATATAGGGCTTCTTCAGTCCGCAGTCGCCAGGCCTAAGGCAACCTTCGCAGGCAAGGAACTCTATGCTGATCTGTTTCATAAAGCAGCCGCTCTTATGGAGTCACTTGCACGCAATCATCCTTTCGTAGACGGTAACAAAAGGACCGCTATTACCTCTGCGGGAATCTTCCTTACCCTGAATGGCTTTGCACTCGGATGCTCTTCAAAGGAACTGGAAAGGTTCTCAATCTCGGTATCAACAGGAAGTGTTTCTTTCGAGTATGCAGTAGCATGGTTCAATAAATATTCAGCAAGGACACCGAATACATTGTTATTATTGACATGTTCATGCTTGTAAAGACCGGAAAAGAGGCTTATTCTGACATGAAAAAACTGCGGCCTGATATCAAAGCGATTTTTTTAAGCGGCTATTCAGAGGATTTGCTGACAGAAGACAATGTTCTTGGCAACGAAGTTGCGTTTATTTACAAGCCTGTTTCTCCGGAAGACCTGCAGCATAAAATAAGGGAAACTCTCGACAAATAAGATGAAAAAATGCGCTTCCAATCAATAAAACCAGTCGCTCATACTACATTCAATCCTTTAAAAATGATGCTGTTCATCTTATTTTTAGCGCTTTTCTCGCTGTTCCCTGCGAATTCTTTCAGCAGGGCTGTATTTAAGGAATATAAGAGCCCTTCAGTGATAATCAGATATGACGGGAGAATTGAAAGCCTTGCTCTGGAAATAGCGAACAAATACCCGGAAATAAGGAATGAAGTTGAAAATAAAACCGGCTGGAAAATAGATTTTATAGTTGCTATAGAGATTATAAGCAAGGGCGACGAATTCCGCAGATTGACGAAGAGCGACCTTGTAACCGCGTTTGCAGTGCCTCATAAAAACCTTATAGTTCTTGATTACGCGAGCATCGAAAAAGCGCCGTACAATCTTGAGCCCACAATAAGGCACGAGCTTTATCATCTGCTTCTGCACAATAATATCTCTGATGAAAGACTTCCGAAATGGCTCGATGAGGGAGTTTCTCAATGGGGCAGCGGCGGAATAGCGGATATCATAAATACCGGGGCAAAGGACATCCTGAGAAAGGCAGCGCTGTCAGGGAATTTAATTCCTTTGCGCGAAATTGAACGCAAATTCCCTGCTGATGATAAAGGCATGATACTCGCCTATGAACAGAGCAAAAGCATTGTCGAGTTTATCGCATCCGAATACGGAGATGATAGGGTCATTTCATTAATTAACGGGCTGAAGGATGGCATGAGCATTGATGATGCTGTGCAACAAACTCTGCTGCTTCCTCTGAATGTTCTTGAGGATGAGTGGAAAAAAAGCCTTAAAAAGAGTTATTCATGGGTGTCTTATATCGCAGACCATATTTACTGGGTTTTATTTTTAGGAGCCGCTCTTGCAACAATAATCGGCTACATAAGATTCAGGATAAGGATGAAGAATTACAAAGATGAGGATGAGGATGATGAGGAACATTTCCATGATAGCCCATAATAAAGACCGTCAGCCGACTGGCATACTGATTGACACAATATTAGTCTTTTTTCTATCCTTACATTATTCAGGACACTGTCGGAATAAAGCTTCTTAAGAATAGGTAAAAAAGGCTATGTACGATAAAAAAACCCTTTCAAATCTGGCTGTTCTGTATGAACTCAATGACAGGGAGTTTAAGAGAAAACTGACCCTTTTCCCTGAAGAACTCCGCTACTATGTCGTGCTTGCGAGCAGCATTATCGGCGCGGAAAACTCCAAAAGGGTTAAGGAAACTCCGAAAGAGGTTGTGGAAAACAGCAAAGGTTTTGTCGAAAAAATGCTTGAGTTGTCCACGCTTACGCCTGATGACGCGTTCAGGGGAATTCTCGAAACATATCTTATTGAGACATTGAAAGATGAACTACGGTTCAATTGCCCAAACTGCATGGAGTTTAACAGGTGCATCGATACGGAAAGCGGGCCTGTTGGAGAACTCTTTCAGAGACGGGTTTACGGCGAAGAGACAGATGAACTAAAAAAAGAGATAAGGGCAGAGATTAACAGGATATTGAAAAAAGCTCCTTATATTGATACAGACGACGCGCCAGCCTTTTGCAGGAATTTCACCCATAACTACAGCAGTTCATCCGTTGGAGAAATATTAGGACGTTACGCTGATATTGCCGCGAGCCTGAGAAACGATTTCGGCATTGACTACGAGAAAATCCAGCAGCAGTTGATTGCACTGAACATGGAATTTTACGAAAAAAGCAGAAGGCACATGAGCTGATACTAAAATTTGGATTATTGATTATTTTAAATTTAAGATTGTAATATTAATAAGTAAGTTTAATATATTCATCAGCAGGACTTCGGTCTTTAGATGTTCTTTTTTTTAAAGTTTGATAAATGCATGAAAAATAAAGATTACATATTAGGCATAGCAGCATCGGCGGCAATCGGAACTGCTGTGGGCATTATCTCAAACCGAATAAACCACTGCTTGGCGGTGTTTTGGGCGCTGGCATTGGGGCTATTGCGGGTTCGATAATTGCAACCATGCATAAAAATGGTGAAGTGGACGCGGAATATTACAGCAGCAGCGTGTCACAGCTTTACGAAAATCAGGAAGATGTCGCTATAATTTAAGGATTTGACAGCCCTCTCCTCAATCCCCTCTTAATATCTTCGAGCACCATATAAAGCGAGGGAATGAGCAGCAATGTAATTCCTGTCGCAAAAAGAACACCGAATGCAAGGCTTATTGCCATTGGTATCAGGAACTGGGCCTGAACGCTCGTCTCCAGTATAATCGGAGTTAATCCCATGGATGTTGTCAGAGACGTAAGGAGTATCGGCCTGAACCTGCGCTGCCCTGACACAATTACCGCATCGACTGCTTCCCTTCCGCTCTCTATTTCCCTGTTTATAAAGTCTATAAGAAGCAAGGCTGCGTTGACCACAACGCCAGACAGGGCTACAATTCCAAATATGCTGAGTATGCTCAGGTTAAACCCCATTATTAGATGCCCGAGCACTGCGCCAACCACTCCAAACGGAATGGATGCCATTATAATAACAGGCTGGCTGTAACTCCTTATCGGAACTGCCAAAAGAGCATAGATAAGAAAAAGGGCAAAGCCGAATCCCCTGCCCATGCTCATCATAGAATCGCGCCTTTCCTTTTCCTCTCCTTCAAGGCTGTAGGAAAGACCCGGATAATCCGCCATAAGTTCTTTAAGGGAATTATTCTTTATATCAAGAAGGATTTCTGCTGCATTGGCTGTTTTGCTTTCTACGCTGGCAGTCACATTAACAACACGCTTTCTGTCGGCCCGGTTTATAGTGCTGTAACCCGCGCCTTCCTCTATTTCAGCAGCAACAGAAAGAGGCACTTCCAGTCCAGCGCCTGTCCTTATTCGGAGGGAGTAAAGATCCTCTATATTCTTCCTGTCTGATTCCGGATAGCGCACCATGACCTTCAACTCATTTCTGCCTCTCTGCAGGCGCAGTGATTCAGCGCCAAAGAATGCCGCCCTTATCTGTCTTCCGAGTTCCTCTTCAGTAATTCCGAGGGTGCGCGCCTCTGGTTTAAGGCGTATCTTGAGCTCTTTTTTACCATGCTTAAAATTATCCGCTATGTCGCTGACCCCTGGATACTGCCGTATATCCTCCTTTAATCTGGCAGCAGCGGTTGAAAGCACAGATGTGTCCTCATGCGCGAGCCTTATATCAATGTTGGCTCCAAAGTGTATAAGATTGGAATTGAACGTAAGGGAATCGATCCCGGGCATGTCTCCCACTGCCTGCCTCCACTCGTTTGCTACTTCCTCGGCAGGGAGGTTCCTTTCCTCGCTTTTTGTCAAAAACATGACCGAGCTCGCAAGATGAGCTCCCTGAACCGATTCAAATCCGCCCCTCGCGAGTGTAAGGTTTTTACCCACAATCGAATATGTATGCCGCAGGATGGATTTGCCGTCTGCGCGGTCTTTATCAAAACCGGCAATCACTTCACCAGCTTTTTTTTCTATATGCTCCTGCACGCGTCCTGTCTCTTCCACGGGTGTGCCGAGCGGCATCTGGAGAGACGTGATTATCACATCGCCGTCAACAACAGGCATGAACTGGAATTTCACTATCCCGGCGCCAACCAGACCAGCGCTCACAAACAGGCCTGCTATCGCAGCAGAAACAGTAATATAACGGTAGCTGACGCATAGAGATAATGCGCGGGTATAAGGCCCTGTTATAAAACGCTCAAGTCTGCTGCTGAACAAAAGCCTCACTTTTTCGACAGCGAGCATTATTCCTGTTAAATTCTCGATCTTCCTTCCGAGCGAAAGATGAGCTGGAAGGATGAAAAGGGATTCTATAAGGGATATTATAAGAATCGGTATTACGACAAACGGTATGACCTTTATAAACTTGCCCATTATCCCGCTCAGAAAAATAAGGGGCGCAAAGGCAGCGACAGTCGTGAGCACGGAAAAAACAACTGGTCTGGCAACTTCTGTTGCTCCATCGACAGCAGCCTGAAAATAAGGTTTGTTCATGCTCCTGTGGGAATAAACATTCTCGCCCACTACAATTGCGTCATCAACAACAATACCGAGGGCAAGTATAAAGGCAAAAAGAGAGAGCATGTTGACAGATACATCTAAGCCGGGCATAAAAAGCATGGCGCCTAAAAAGGAGATGGGTATGCCGAGCATTACCCAAAGCGCGAGCCGTATCTGGAGGAACAGTCCGAGGATGACAAATACGAGGATAAGGCCGTAAAATGCATTTTTCAGAAGCAGGTTCATCCTGCTCTCAAACAACTCTGTGGTATCGTTCCAGATAGCTACTTTTACTGATTCAGGCAAAGTTGCCCTTTTTTTCCCGACATAGTCCTTCGCTATCTTCGCTATTTCCGTGGGCCTCTGGTCTGCCACCCTGAAAATCGAGAGCATGGCAGCAGGCAACCCGTCAAAGCGCGAGTATTCGTCTGTTTCGCGGAATGAGTCGCGCACTGAGGCAATATCACGCAGTTTGACCTCGCTGCCGTCGGCATTCTCGAGGATCGTTATGCCCTCATATTCGCTTCCCCTGTAGCGCCTCTCCTTTGTGCGTATAAGGATTTCGCCTGATTCAGCCTTTATGGAACCGGCAGGAAGATCAATAGATGCCTTCCTTATGCGGTCAGATATCCTGTCAAGGGTCAGTCCATAGCGGCGCAGGTTTTCTTCAGTTACCTCGATGGATATCTCATACGGTCTGACACCCAAAAGGTCAACCTGCGTAATCTGGGGCATTTCGAGCAAATCATCCCTTACTGCCTCGGCGTGCTCCCTGATACTTCTTTCAGGCATGTTGCCATATATAACAACGGAAATAACCTCACTGCGGTTTATAACCTTTGTGATTACAGGCCTTTCTGCATCACGCGGCAAAGTAGTAATGCGGTCAACCTCTGCCTTTATGTCCTGCATCACCTGATCAACATCTTCACCCTTCATAAGTTCGGCAAATACAGAACCGCTGCCTTCAGACGCGGCTGACTTTATCTCCTTAATGCCGCTTACACCGCTTATGCCCTCCTCTATCTTAAGGAGTATGCCCTCCTCTATCTCCTCAGGCCCTGCGCCGGGGTATGAGACAGATATCTGAACCATATCAAGCGCTATCTCAGGAAATACCTCCTGCTTAATCGAATATGCCATGAAAAGCCCCCCTATGATAAAAACCATCATAAGAAGGTTGGCAGCCACATGGTTACGCGCCATCCATTTAATCTTTCCGTTCACAATCTATTCCTTTTTGTCTGAAGGCCTGAGTTTCATTCCTTCTGCAGCGCCCGAGAGGTTCGTAATAACAACCATATCGCCGTGCTCAAGTCCTTCGGCTACAATCACCTGTTCGCGCTCTATCCTAACAGGCGTAATATTTTTTATCCTTAATTTTTTTTCAGTATCCATTACCCATACTGTGGAATCCTCTCGGAATGCGGCCTTTGGTATTGATATGCCGCCAGAAATTGTCTTGCCCTTTAAAGAAACCTCTACAAAGGAGTTTATGGCGAGCGGATACTTCTGATTAGCGCCTGAAAGCTTATAAGGATCTTTTACCCCGATTACAACCTTCACCATCCTCGTTTTTTCATCCACCTCCTGCTGGGAACGGATAATATGGCCATTCCACTGGTATGCGTCCTGGCCAACCCTTATCGTAACAACAGCAGGCGAGCCTTTGCCTACCCTTGGCTGTCCCGGTATATCAAGCCATCTCAGTTCTTCAAGCGCAAGAGGCACCGCTATTTCAACGGAATCAGTTCCGGCTATAACAGCCACGCTGCTGCCTGACTTAACATACTGTCCTGTTTCAACGGATTCAGACCTCACTATACAATTAAAGGGCGCCTGAACCTTTGTCCTTTCAAGTTCGAGCTGCGCCTGCTGAAGACCGGCATCAGCAGCAGCAAGAGCTGCCCGGGCATTTTTAAGCTGAGGCTCGTACAGCACGAGCGGATTCGGGGACTTGTCAGATTTATCAGCAATCCTTTCCCATTCAGCCCTCGCAATCCTTGCCCTGCTCTCTGCGAGCGACAATTCATATTCCGCGTTCACCTTTTTTGCCCTTGCCTGCTCAACCGCAAGTTTATAATCAGCATCAGATATCTGAAACATAATCTCGCCTTTTTGAATAAAGCCCCCTGCGACAAAGTCAGGAGAAACATAGGTGATAAGGCCGCTCACCTCAGGAACCACTGAAACCTCCCGCGATGCCTGCACGGTTCCCGTAGCCTCAATAACCACCTGATGTCTTCCCTTGGCAACGCTCATAACATGCACCAAAGCGCCGGCATCTTTTTTTGTCTCTTTTACAGAAACAGGGCGCCGGCTGCCAAGCAGCAGCATCAATCCCACTCCGGCGAGTATAATAATAAAAGGCAAAATCCATTTTAACTTCGCTTTCACTCCTTTTCCTCCTTGTCAGCCAAAGCTGAAGACAACCTCAAATCCATATCTTCGTTCATCCACTCCCCTCCAACAGCCCTCGCAAGCTCTATTCTCGCGGTAATAAGCTGCCGCCTTGCATCAAGCAGGGCGCTGGCAGACTCGTAATATCTCCTTTGAGCCAGCAGAACCGGCAGGTAGTCGCTTAAACCGAGCAGGTAATTATCAGTTGCATAGCGTAGTTCTTCTGTTGCAGCATCAACCCTCTCAGAAAGCCTGTCAATAAGAAGCCCTGCCTCCCTGCCTCTGATAAGCGCATCTTCGACCTCTCTGAATGCGTCAATCACAATTTTATGATAAGATAGCAGCCTTTCTTTCAACACTGCTTCTGAGCGTTCAACCTCGGCCTTGCGTCTTCCTCCATCCAGCACAGGCATGGCAGCATCTATCAGGATATTCCAGAGCAGGTTCGGCGAATCAAGAATCCTCCTGACCTGTTCGCTCGATCCTCCTGCGCTGCCTGTCAGATTAAATGAGGGGAAGCGGTCTGCCATTGACGCTGCCAGACGGGCGTCGCCAGCCTTAACACGCAACAGCGCAGCCCTGATATCAGGCCTTTGAAACATCATCCTGGATGGAAGCCCTGCCTGAAAATCGGGAGGAGCAGGCAATTCAGGGAAATAAGCGATAGCGTGCGCGGAGGACGGAAATTTACCAAGAAGCGCTGAAACAGCATTAAGCGAGACATCAAGGTTCTTTCTGAAAACCGTTCTCTGAGCCTCGGCAGCAGCAACATTCTGACGCGACTGATAAACGTCTATTACAGGCACAAGTCCTTCAAAATAACGGTTCTCCACGCGCTGAAGCGTATCCCTGAACGAAGCAATTGTCCTGTCTGCAAGCTCAACCTGAGCCGACTGTTCTGCTGACAGATAATAAAGGTCAGCCAATGCGGCAGAAATACTGATATACAAAGCCCGGACATCATTGCGGGAAGCCGATGCTTCAAAAAGCGCGGCATCTGCCCTTGACGACAGCTTATTCCACACATCTATTTCATAGCCTGCCGCTGCTGAAAGCCCGTATCTTGAAGCAGTATACGGTCCAGAGGGCAATATCTGACGGGATCTCGAAGCTGACCCCGCTATATTAAGCTGAAGGCTTCCTGCTGCGTCTGCTGACTTAAAAACAGCCTGTGCCTGCCTAAGCCTTTCATACGCCTGCGCAATATCAAGGTTGCTCAGAAATGCCTCTTCCATCAAAGCATTCAGATGTTCATCACCAAAGTGTTTCCACCATTTGCTATATACAACGTGTACATCTCCATCAGCCGGGATTTGACTGAATGAATCAGGCAGATTCACCGAATAATCCAAAGGCTGACTTCGCAAAGAACACCCGCTTGTCAGCATAAAAAAAAGCAGGGCTGAAACAGAGGCTATTTTAGTAACAGATGTCATGGTCATAATGTAACAATGGCTAAGAAGAAAGGTATTTGAAGCAGTCCGGCCAAAGGCCTAAGTCTATCGAAAATATATGCATATCCATTGTTTATACCATTGTTATCGGCACTATTGTCAAGACCTTAATCCGTCCGAAAAATACATACTGAACTTAATTGCGCTATAAAAGCCCTAACCGAAAAATGCGGTTATACCGAAAAATAGACATAGAAAGCGCTGACTCCATAAATTCCCCCTCCCCTTGCGGGAGGGGGTGAGGGGGAGGGGTAACCTTTTCGGTTAATATTCACCCTCACCCTAACCCTCTCCCATCAAGGGAGAGGGAACTTCCGGATACTTCTATCTCTATTTTTCGGGTTATATAATAGCATTGCAAACATGCTTTATATGTGATAATCTTTAAAAGTAATGGACTACACGATAAAAATAACCGGCGAGGCCGGACAAGGCATACAGACCATCGGGGATACTCTCGCAATTGTATTTGCGAGGTCAGGTTACCACGTATTTACTCATCAGGACTATGAATCCCGCATAAGGGGCGGCCACAATTTCTTTCAGGTAAGGGTCTCTGACACCCCTGTCGCGGCTTCAAGAAAAGGCATAGACATATTAATTGCCCTTGATAAAGAGGGAATATTATTGCACGAAAAAGAGATATCCGCAAACGGAAGGATAATATACGACTCCGAAACCATGAAGCAGAAGCACGACAAACCTGTTTTTCTTGATATTCCATTGGTAAATCTCGCGCTAACCCACGGCGGCAATAAAATAATGGCTAACACAACTGCTATTGGCGCTGTACTGGGGATGCTCGGTGCCGAGCCTGACATGCTCCTCGGGATATTAAAGGACACGTTCAAAAAAAAGGGCGAAGAAATTATCAGGGCTAATATAAACGCAGCCCTCGCAGGACATGATTACGCAGTGAAACAGTGCGTTAGATGCTCTTTTGCTGTCCCCTCTCTGTCACAGCCAAAGATTATGATGGCTGGCAATGACGCAATCGGCTTCGGGGCTGTCGCATCCGGATGCAAATTTTATGCTGCCTATCCCATGACACCATCAACAGGCATAATGCTTTATATTGCCTCAAAAGCAAAACAATACGGAATAATCGTGGAACAGGCAGAAGACGAAATTGCAGCGATAAATATGTCCCTGGGCGCCTCTTTCGCGGGTGTCAGGTCAATGACCGGAACCTCGGGCGGTGGATTCGCATTAATGACAGAAGGGCTGTCACTCGCTGCTATGACAGAGACACCGATAGTAATCGCTATTGCCCAGCGTCCCGGACCTGCAACCGGATTGCCTACGAGAACAGAACAGGGGGATCTTCAGTTCGCGTTGTATGCCTCTCACGGCGAGTTTCCGAGGGTCATACTCGCGCCAGGAACTCCTGAGCAGGCATTTTATCTGACCAATAAGGCATTCGATCTCGCTGAAAAATACCAGATACCTGTCATTATCCTTACTGACCAGTACCTTGCCGATTCTCAATGGACATTTGATTCGATTGATCTGGCCAGACTTAAACACAACGATTACAGGCTGAGAGGCGAAGAATTTAAGAATCTCGCTGAATACAGACGCCATGCGTTTACAGACTCCGGGGTTTCGCCTTTAGGGGTGCCGGGAGACGCGCGGCATGTTGTTGTGACAGACAGCGATGAACACGATGAAGAAGGACATATAATAGAGGATTCTGCGACGCGGAACTCCATGATGGATAAAAGGCTGTTCAGGAAATTACCGTTTATCAGGAACGAGATTAATCCGCCTTTTTATTATGGCAGCAAAAATCCCGAGACTGTAATTGTTGGATGGGGTTCCACCTACGGAGTTATGAAAGAGGCTGTGGATGTGCTTTCGAGCGGGGAACACCCGAAGATTGGCATGCTCCATTTCAGCGAAATATACCCTTTTCCTGAGACAGAGAAACTCAACTACCTGAAGCTTTTGGACGGGGCTAAAATAACTATCTGCATAGAAAACAACGCCGCATCACAGTTTGCGAGGCTTTTTAAGGCTGAAACAGGTTATTCGTTCAGCCGCTTTATCACCAAATACGATGGAAGACCTTTTATACTGGAAGAACTGACAGGAGAAATTAATGGCATCATTAAGTGATTATAAGGGCCAAACACCGGCATGGTGTCCGGGATGCGGCAACTTTCTCATTCTGAAGACATTTAAAGAAGCCGCCATGGAACTCGATTTAGAGCCCCATCAGTTCACTATTGTCTCTGGCATTGGACAGGCAGGAAAGTTTCCCCACTACGTGAAATGCAACACCTTCAACGGCCTTCACGGAAGGACGCTTCCTGTTGCAACAGGAATAAGGCTTGCCAATCATAAGATGACCGTTATTGCAGTGGCAGGCGACGGCGACTGCTACGGTGAAGGCGGCAATCACTTAATGCACGCGATGAGAAGGAATATAAATGTGAAGCTTTTTGTGCACAATAACCAGATATACGGCCTGACCAAGGGACAGGCATCGCCGACAAGCAGCGAGGGGATACTCACAAAAAATCAGCCATTTGGCGTACTGTCAGAGCCGCTTAATCCAATGGCGCTGGCAGTTGCGCTGGATTGCAGTTTCGTTGCCCGTGGGTTTTCGGGCGATACGAATCACCTTAAAGGTTTAATGCAGGAGGCAATAAAACATAAAGGGTTTGCGCTCCTTGATATTCTTCAGCCATGCGTAACTTTTAATAAAATCAATACTTACGAATGGTACCGGCAAAGGGCATATCACATAGAGCCTGAATACAATCCTGAAGACAGAATCGGAGCATTCAATAAGGCTCTTGAGTGGGGCGATAAAATCCCGATTGGCGTAATATACAAAAATAACAGGCATACCTTTGAAGAAATGGTGCCTGTAATAAGAGACGAAGCTCTTGTCAATCAGTCCTTTGATATAAGCAAAATAGAACTTACGCTAAAAGAATTTTTGAACAACCCTGATTAATCCGAAGAATGCTTTTAACCCTTCTACCGAACAAGCATGGATACCCGAAAAAGTATCTATGCTTGCTATATTACACGTTAAGGCGGTTTTCGGGTTAATATTCGAGCAATCTTTTTTTTATATCTATGGCCGCGACCGCGCCCTGACCTGCCGCAATGACAACCTGATCATTGCCCTGATTAAGAGGTCCCACAATATACAAGCCGCTTAAAGAAGACTCACAGTTTTGATTTACCATGTATTTAAAACCCTTGGCATCCCTTTTCAGGTCGATTTCAGACAGAAACGTATCATTCAGTTTATATCCAAAGTGCGACATTATCACCTCGCACTCCACTGTCTGCCCGCTTTTCAGTTCAATGCCCTCCATCCTTTCATCTCCGGTAATCCTCACCGGCTTGTCAACAATAAGCCGTATGTTTTCATTTTCGAGCTCTTCCCTGTATTCATCAGGCGCCTTATCCGTATAAAGTATAAGTGTTATATCTTTTGTGTACATCTCCTTCATCGCAATGGCAAGATGTACTGTTTTTATGGAATTGCCGACTATTGCCAACTTCTTATTGGTTGTTCTGTAACCATCGCAGTCTATACACGTAAAAAAACTCGTACCAAGAAATTTATGGAGATTCTCTATAGAAGGCAGATTATCATACACTCCTGATGACACTATTACGAATCTTGAAAGATATTTCGCATCACCCGCATATACTTCGAATAAATCGCGCTTCAGCACCTTTTGAACCAATCCCTTCTGAACATTCACGCCAAAACCCCTTGCCTGCGCAATGCCTGCCTCGACAATATCCTTTCCTGAAATAAGCTTCTGGGTAAGAAAATTTTCGATATGTTTTGCGTGAGACGTCCTGCCTCCTCCCCTGTCTATGAGCAGAACATCCCTGTTATATCTTCCAAGATAGATAGCAGCCTGCAGGCCGCCTGGTCCGGCGCCAATAATAATGCAATCATAAACCTTATTCTCCATCATAATAGATACTATAACACTTGATAGCACTTGATAGAAAATAGTAAAAATCCTCTGACACACAACCGAGGGCGCTTGAGACATTATTTCTTGACTTTTTATTTATTAGTGATAAAATTTTATTAAAGAAAAGAACCGACCAATCAATAAATATTCAGCATCGGCAAATATCACGAAATAAAGGAGGATGCTTATGGGCTACACAATTGTCGCATTAAAGGACAAAATAATGGAAATGTATCCGGAGATCGTCAAACACGGGATTTCCGCAGGCATCGAATTCAGCGATGAAAAAAATGCCTATATTATCAGGTTTAAAAAAGATCATCACGAGCTTACTACTCATATCGAAAAAAAGGATGCTGATGATTGCATGAACAATGTCAGATGCGTATATCTTGGAGTTCAGGTGGCGCAGTTCATTAAAAATTTTGAAGGATAATCATTCATTAGGAGGCAAAATGTTATCAAAAATACCGATCGACCTTGACAAGGTAAAAAAAACAGACGTGGACAAGGAAATACTCAGGGCAGCCATAATAGCTGAGCTCGATGCCGTTAACCTCTATGAACAATTGGCTGCAGTTGCCTCGGATAAAGGCATCAAAAAAGTGCTTCTTGATGTTGCAAGAGAGGAAAAAACCCATGTCGGAGAATTTCAGGCCATGTTGCTGCGTCTGGATAAGGAGCAGGTTGATGAACTCATAGAGGGCAGTAAAGAGATAGAGGAAATGCTTGGCAAATAAATTTCAGACGCCTCTCTTTCAATAAACCGAAAGAGAGGCGTTTCATAAAAAATCCTATTCTATTTATTTAAAGATTTTCCGAGCCTCCGCTCAACCGAGGCAACCTTTTCTTCGATCCTGTTCGGCTTTCCTTTTCTGTGATCAATATTAATCGTAATTAAAACTCTTTCTTCTTTTTTCATTATCTCATCGTGGCATTTCTTAATAAGGGCTATTATCTCCTCCCACTCTCCTTCTACAACCGTTCCCATTGGATTAACCTTATATGGCAATCCGCTTTCATCGACAATCTTTAAGGCAACGGCAAGCTGATCCCCTATGCTGCTGCCAGCGCCTATCGGCACAATACTGAATCCTGCAAGCATATTTACCCCCTTTAAAAACAAAGAAGCAAAATCAAGAAGCGTTGAGCTTTACTCAATTTTGCTTTGGATAATGACATTTCATATATGTACGCCACCAGTTGAAACTGGCAGGGACTGCAAAAAGCAGCCCCTGTCAGTCTCAAAAAAACCTTTCTTATTTAATAGCGTCTTTTAATGTCTTGCCTGCTGTAAACTTTGGAACCTTTGCTGCCGGAATCTTGATTTCAGCGCCTGTTCTTGGATTGCGGCCTTTTCTCGCCTTTCTCTTTGTAACTGAAAATGTGCCGAATCCAACAAGGGTAACCTTCTGTCCCTTTTTCATAGCGGCCTTAACTGAGTCAAGAGTAGCGTCGAGCGCTCTTCCTGCGTCAGCCTTTGTAAGATTTGCGCTGTTAGCAATCTTATCAATGAGTTCTGCCTTTGTCATCTGCTTATCCCCCCTTTCTTTTATGGAGTTTGTTTAATATCAACGAATTGAATACAAAATAACATGTAAATGCTTATTTGTCAAGAAAAAAATACATTAAATAAATTTATTACCTTCTAACTTTTACTACTCCGTCCATCTGGGATATCTTGTTAACAAGATTATTCAGCTGGTTTCTGTCCTTGATTTCGAGCATTAACTCGAACAATGCCATCTTTTCATGCGTAGAGCTTGCCTTAAGAAAATTGATATTCACATTGGCAGCCGAGATAAGCGCGCTGAGATTCGCCAATGTTCCGGGCTTGTCAATGGTCTCAATATAAAGCCTCGCAGAAGATGTAATATCGCTGTTCTGGCTCCATTGCACATCTATAAGCCTTTCGCTATCTACCGCGAGTCTTTCAAGATTACTGCACTCCTTTCTGTGAATTGTAACCCCTTTCCCTTTTGTTATAAACCCAACAATCTGATCACCCGGCACAGGGAAACAGCACTTTCCAACATGGTACAGGACATTATCAATACCTTTTATGTCAATAACGCTTCTTTTGTCTCTCTGGGGTTTGACTATCTTAGGAAGCGCCTCTTCTTCAGGCTTTTCAGGCGCGAGCCTGTTTACAACCTGATGGGCTGATATCTTTCCGTATCCGACTAAAACGTAGAGGTCTTCAAGCGCTGGCGCGCTGAATGCCTTTAACACCTCATCCATTTTAGGAGATTTAAGTACAGCGAGCGCAAGACCATGCCTCTTTATCTCCTCCTCTATAAGTCTTATGCCGAGTTCGCTGCTCTGCTTGCGTTCTTCAGCGTTAATCCACTGCTTTATCCTGCTTTTGGCGCGCTGGGTCACCACAAACTTAAGCCAGTCCTTGCTCGGCACATGAGAGGCAGCCGTCATAATCTCCACAACATCTCCGCTGTTTAACTGATACCTGAGCGGAACAATCCGGCCATTGACCTTCGCGCCCACGCATTTGTGTCCGACATTGGTATGAATGCTGTAAGCGTAATCAACAGGAGTAGAGCCGACAGGCAGTTCCTTTATGTCCCCTTTGGGAGTAAACACATACACGGTTTCCGGCACCACCTCTCCCTTAACCGCCTCAAGAAATTCCTTTGCATCGGATATTTCCTTTACCAATTCCCTGAGCCACGCCACAAACCGGGTATTTTTCGTCTGAATGACGTCCCTCTCCTTATATCTCCAGTGAGCGGCAATACCTTCCTCAGCAATTTCATTCATGTCTTCGGTGCGAATCTGGAATTCCACGCGGTCGCCGCTGCCGCCAACTACGGTAGTGGTATGCAGAGACTGATACATGTTGGATTTTGGAAGGCTTATAAAGTCCTTAAACCTTCCCGGAACAAGCGGCCACAAAGAATGTATAATGCCGAGTATGTCGTAGCAGTGGCCGACCGTGTCAGTCATAATTCTTATTCCTATAACATCGTGAACCTGTTCAAACGGTATCTTCTGCTTCACCATCTTCTGGTATATTCCGTAGAAATGCTTTACCCTTCCCTTTACCTTCGCGGTTATGCCGGCAGCCGAGATCTTCTCCATAATTATCTTTATGGTGTCGTCAATATACTTTTTCTGCTCTTCCTTGCGTTTTGCGACCTTTTTTTGAAGGTCATTAAAAAGATCGGGCATCAGTGTCTTAAAGCTCAGGTCCTCAAACTCTGCCCTGAGCCATCCCATTCCTACCCTGTTGGCGAGAGGCGCGTAGATGTCGAGGGTTTCAGAAGCAATTCTTCTTGCCTTTTCCTCCGGGAGGTGTTCAACTGTCCTCATATTATGAAGCCTGTCAGCAAATTTAATGATAATTACCCTAACATCCTTAGACATGGCGAGAAGCATCTTTCTGAAGTTTTCGGCCTGTGCTTCTTCCTTTGTCTTGAACTCAATCTTGCTCAGCTTTGTCAAAGCGTCAACAAGAAATTCTATTTCACTTCCAAATATGTCCTTTATGTCTTCGGGCAATGTTCCGGTGTCTTCGACAGTATCGTGAAGAAGGCCGGCAGCGATAGTTGCCGTGTCAAGCTTCATGTCGGCGAGTATGTCTGCTACGGCAAGGGGGTGGTATATATATGGCGAACCCTCCATCCGTGTCTGGGAGCAGTGCGCCTCTCTCGAAAAGATGTACGCCTTCTTTATGATCTCAACATCCGCGTTGGGATTATACGAGCGGATTTTTTCGATCAATGTATCGATCGTTACCATATCTGCCTTAATTATAACCCGAATGCGCTATTTTATGTATAAAGCGAAAAATCAGGCGATTAACACGAAAACTGCAAAGCTGATTCA
>JBBILM010000022.1:18229-22461 GCA_037444915.1 Nitrospirota bacterium
TTTATCTGTTCATGCCGCTATATAACTGCGTTTGGGTGTTAAAAATTAATACAAATCTGAAAGTATGTTAATATAAAAGTTATGGATAAACTGCTTATCAAAGGGGGAAAACCCCTAAAAGGAGAGGTCGAAATAAGCGGCGCAAAAAACGCTGCTTTGCCTGTTATGGCAGCTTCGCTGCTGGCATCAGGCAAAAACATATTAAAAAGAATTCCTGACCTCAGGGATGTCAGGACAATGGGAAGACTGCTTTCGAATATGGGAGCTGTTTTCGAATATAGGAGCGGAGCAGCGGCAATAAACAGCTCTAACATCAATAATCTTGAGGCGCCGTACGAACTCGTTAAAACCATGCGCGCATCAGTGCTTGTGCTTGGGCCTCTTATAGCCAGATTTGGAAAGGCAAAGGTTTCCCTGCCAGGCGGATGCGCTATAGGAGCAAGGCCTATTAACATGCATCTCATGGCCCTCGAAAAAATGGGCGCGCACATAAATCTTGAATCAGGCTATGTCATCGCGAAGTCAAAGAGACTCAAAGGCGCGTCAATCTATTTTGATATCCCGACCGTTACAGGCACTGAAAATATTATGATGGCAGCTTCCATTGCAAAAGGCACAACCATTCTCGAAAACGCTGCCAGAGAGCCTGAGGTCGTTGATATCGCCAACTGCCTCATTTCCATGGGCGCCAGAATAAAAGGGGCTGGAGAAAGCGTAATAGAGATTGAGGGAGTTGATGAACTTAAACCAATAAATAATTACTCTGTAATACTGGACAGAATCGAGGCAGGGACATTTATAGCCATTGCCGGAATTACAAAAGGTGATCTACTGCTCAAAGGCTGCAGACCCGACCACCTCGATGCAGTAATAATGAAGCTTAAAGACGCTGGCATGTCCTTTAAAAAAACCGACAAAGGCCTGAGGGTCAGCGCTTCAGAAAGACTGACTGCGATGGATGTAAAAACAATGCCATACCCGGGATTTCCGACTGATATGCAGGCTCAATTCATGGCCCTGATGACAACGGCAAACGGCACAAGCGTGATAAAAGAGAGCATATTCGAAAACAGATTCATGCACGTTGCAGAGCTTAAAAGAATGGGGGCTGATATCAGCATCGAAGGAGGAACGGCCACCATAAGGGGCGGCAGCAAACTCAAAGGCGCTCCTGTGATGGCGACAGATTTAAGGGCTTCCGCGTCCCTTGTTGTCGCGGCGCTCTGCGCCGAAGGCGCGAGTGAGATTCACAGGATATACCACCTTGACAGGGGATATGAGAGCATGGATGACAAGCTCAAAAAAATCGGCGCTGATATTAAAAGAATCAGCGAATAAGCGACAGAAAACACCCACCTTACTTCTTAAACATCTTTTTCAATTCAGCCATTGATATGAAAATTCTGGTGGGTCTGCCGTGAGGACAGGCATCCGGATTTTCCGTTTTCTCAATATCTTTTATCAATGCGGCTGCTCTCACCCCATCGGGTATCTCCCTTCCCCTTATTGATGAGTGGCAGGCCAGTTTAGCGGCTATTGTCTTCTTCTTTGAATCGATTGATTCAAGGGATTCCAGCGCCTTTTCCTGCTTAAGCCTGACATCTGAATTCAACAATGAAGCCGCAATATCGCTTATAAGAGCATTAAGGTCAGCATCCCTTAAAAAATCCGGCAGACTTCTTACAATAACCGCTCCGTGTCCAAAGTCCGCAACTTCCACGCCCAATTCATTTAAATACTTCAGATTTTCGAGCACTATCATGTACTCGCCTGCCTGAAGTTTCACCTGCTGCGGAAAAAGCAGCCTGTATGATGCAACTTTTGAGCCATGACCGCTGCCTTCTTCAGACCCTTTTAAAAGCCTCTCGTAATTAATCCTCTCATGAGCCGCGTGATAATCCATCAGAACAAGACCTTTCTTGTCAGGCATTGCGACGAATGTATCTCCGAGATAGATACAAGGCATGCTCTCTGTACTGGAATAAAGATCGTAAAAAGGAGATGCTTCTGAAACAGCCTGCTGCCCGCACATCACTGCATCAGGGTGATTATACGCGAAATAGGCTGGCAGAGACATGCCTGTCCATTGATGATTCACTGAAGCTTCCTCTCCGGCAGCATATGCCGCTTCTTCGGCATTCTTTAACGCAGCCCTCGCAGCCTGATACACAAAGTTATAAACACGGCTTTTGTCCTCAAATCTCACCTCTCTTTTTGCTGGGTGAACATTGAAATCCACCTTTTGGGGATTCATCTCGATAAAAATCAGAAATACCGGATGTTTGTCCTTTGGGATCAATCCCTCATATGCCTTATAAACAGCGTATGATATTGTCTGATCCCTCACCGGCCTGTTATTGATAAACACAAACTGGTTATTTCTATTATTCCTGAAATTACTGTTATTGCCGCAGAAAATTGAGATGCCCATCTGTTCATCTTCGGATTCCGAGGTCATTAAACCATCGACAAAATCCTTTCCAAATATCTGCAGCAGCCTTTCCCTTCTCGAAGATGAGGCAGGAAGGTTCATTGTCTCACTGTCATCGATTCTCAGAACAAATCCTATGTCATATCTCGATATGGCGCCTCTTGTTACAATGTCAATAATATGATAGTTCTCTGTGCTGTCTGACTTAAGGAATTTGCGCCTTGCCGGTATGTTGAAAAAAAGGTCTTTTATCTCAACAGATGTTCCTATTGACATACAATCCCTTAATTCAATATTCCCGCCGCCTGCCATTTCAATGCAGGTACCTATGTTATTGTTTTCATTAGTTTCTTCTGACCCATGAGCTCTGGCGTCTGATCTTTGGGCAGTAGTTAATCGCATCCTTGAAACAGATGCTATGGATGAAAGAGCCTCACCTCGAAACCCCATGGTCTTTATATTAAAAAGGTCGTCCTCATCCTTAATCTTGCTTGTGGTATATCTTTCAAGGGAAAGCAGGGCATCCTGCCTGTCCATGCCAATGCCATTGTCAGATACCCTGATAAGCCTTTTGCCTGCCTTTAAAATATCAATATCAATTCTCGAACTGCCTGCATCCATGGAATTTTCGATGAGTTCCTTGACAACTGAAGCAGGCCTTTCAACCACCTCGCCCGCTGCTATCTTGTTGCGGAGATTTATTGGTAAAACGTTTATACTCATAGATAATTTTAACATATCGCTGGTATAATCTTTTTATGCAGAAAATCCTTATGAAGGGCAATGAAGCAATCGCTGAAGCAGCTATTCAGGCCGGATGCCGTTTCTACGCGGGTTATCCGATAACCCCGCAGAATGAGATACCAGAGTACATGTCATGGCGAATGATAGAGGCAGGAGGGGCATTCATTCAGGCTGAGAGCGAGATATCTGCCATCAATATGGTCTACGGCGCTTCAGCGTGCGGCGTAAGGGCAATGACATCATCGAGCGGCCCTGGTATCAGCCTCAAACAGGAAGGCATATCTTTTCTCGCAGGGGCTGAACTTCCTGCTGTTATCGTCAACATGCAAAGAGGGGGCCCCGGACTCGGCAATATCTCCGCGAGTCAGGCAGATTATTTTCAGGCTGTCAAGGGAGGCGGTCACGGAGATTACAGGCTTATTGTTTATGCCCCTTATAATATACAGGAACTATGGGACATTACAATGCTTGCCTTTGACAAGGCAGATGAGTACCGAAATCCTGTTATGCTGTTAGGCGACGCCATACTCGGGCAGATGATGGAGCCTTTTATTCCAACGCCGTATGCGCCCCCCCCGCTTCCTGAAAAAACATGGGCTGTTAAAGGCTGCAAGAACAGGCAGCCTAATGTTATAAAAACCCTTTTTATGGGAGAGGGCAGGCTGGAAGTCAGAAACAATTTGATGCAGGGAAAATACACGAAAATCAAAAATGAAGAGGTCAGATTTGACGCTTGTTATATGGATGATGCGGATTTAATCGTTGTCGCCTTTGGAATCGTGGCAAGAATCGCCCTTTCTGCTGTCAGAAGATTAAGGGCTGAAGGCCATAAAATAGGTCTTTTCAGGCCTGTAACACTGTTTCCGTTTCCTGAAAAACATCTGAATGACTTGGCTGGCGGCAACAAAAGGTTTATTACGGTCGAATTGAATCAGGGACAGATGGTTGAAGATGTAAGACTTGCAGTAAACGGAAAGTCTGAGGTTCTTTTTTATGGAAGGTCCGGAGGGGCCATAATTACGCCGGAAGATATGTACGAAAGGTTCAGGGATATATC
>JBBILM010000023.1:0-22141 GCA_037444915.1 Nitrospirota bacterium
AATCTCGTTGTTCCAGTGCCAGTTAAATTAGGCAAATTATATACAGGATATTCGAGGTCATTTGATGGAATCTTTAAATTTGCAACCTTTTCACCTGCAGACGTTGGGTCGAAAAGAACATCAACTGTGCACGTTTCGTAAGGCATCACGGCTTGTCCTGAGCAATTATCGTTCATTAATTTAAAACTACCTGTGTTCGTGCCTGAAACTGTTATTTTTCCAATTATTAAATTTATATCTCCAAAATTATAAATCTCAAACTGATTCGAGATTGAACTGGATATATTAACCTCACCAAAATTATAATCCTCCTCATCAGGAAATATCCAAGAACTGCCGTTAGACACGCCACCCCGAACCGGCAAAATATGATTTGAGTAAGATTTACTGCACGGAACTCCCATTCCATCCAGCATATCAACACACCATGCATAGTTTGGGATAGTTGCATACGATGTTGATGACCAATGGTAATCTGAATCCAAATTTAGCATAGCGCCATCCGGTAAGGCAGGAGCTCCTTTTGAATAATCAATGAGACTAAAAAGCTCTTTTCTATTAGGAAGACGCCAGTCAGAGTAGCCGCAATAACCATTGGAATTGAGATTGTTTACAAACACCAAAGCACTATTCCAGTTTAATGGCGACGTCATATTCGAAGGGTTTTTAATCCACATTAATCCGGTAAGATTATCAGTAACACAAGCATTTTCCAAGCCTGTTCCGCTTATAAATCTTGGCGATGGCCAGGCAATTCCAACTTTAACATCTCCATCCTGTCCTGTTCCAGTACAAGGAATTTCTTCGCTAGATGAGTCATAACACTTATTCTGTCCTGTTTGAGGGATATGAACAGTAGGAGCAAAAGTAGTCGATACAGGTATAGACCGGACTGGCAACGCGTAATAATAAGCTTCCTTAGATTCATAATATATGCCGCCGTCATTCAAATCGAGCATCCACACAAGTTCCGGTGAAAGCCCATAATATGTAGATGTCCAGTAATAATCTGATATCAATCCATCCTTTGCTGTGTCAATATTTCCAGTTATAAATCCTTTATCTTTCAGCCACAAAACAGGAGATAATTCTTCTGCATTAATTAAACTCTCCATTTCAGTTATGTTCGGAAGCCTCCAGTTCTTAAATCCGCATCGATTTGATGAGTTTAAGGAATTAGCATATTGCAGGGCATCCTCCCATGATCTTGATTCAAAAGAAGGTTTCCTAAGCCACATCAATCCGGTAAGTTTATCCGTTATGCAATCGCCTGATACCGTGAATCTACTTGTTAACCATTCAGCGCCTGCCTGAATCGCGCCATCATCGCCAAAACCGTAGATTGAATCCTGACCTGTCCTTGGCAGGTCAATAACGCCTGCAAATAACACCGTGGGAAGAGAAAAAAAGCAAATAATCGCAAAGATTGCCGCCTGATAATTAATTGATTTATTTTTCAGTACCATAAAACCACCTCGTTAATGTAAAACTTTAATATAAGCATGTTTTCCCTCTTTATATATCACTTATTTAAAGCATATCATCTGAACTAAAGTTTGTCAAGAAAATTCAACCTTGGTATTATATAATTATGAGTTATTTCTATTTTTATGTTATATTATTGTTTGAATTTTAAACATCGAAGTATTGAAAGGATAAAACTTAATAATATTATGAGCGTTGAAATAAACAAGGTAATTTACTCCATGATTGGAGTCAGCAAATATTATGATAAAAAGCCCGTATTAAAGGATATATATCTTTCATACTTCTATGGTGCAAAAATAGGGGTGCTCGGTCTTAATGGCTCAGGAAAAAGCTCTCTGCTGCGTATCCTTGCCGGAACTGACAAAGACTTCAATGGTGAAACAGTCCTTTCTCCCGGCCACACAGTCGGGCTTCTCGAACAGGAACCTGTGCTGGATAACACAAAAACCGTGCGCCAGATTGTTGAAGAGGGGCTTCAGGAAACAGTTGACGCCTTAAATGAGTATAATGCCATAAACGCAAAGTTCTCTGAACCACTGTCAGATGATGAAATGAATAAGCTGATTGAACGACAGGGGATAGTGCAGGAAAAACTTGATGCCATGGACGCATGGGATTTGGATTCCCGTCTCGAAATGGCCATGGACGCGCTTAGGTGTCCGCCTGGGGATACGCCGCTAACTGTTCTATCCGGAGGAGAAAGACGACGTGTAGCATTGTGCAGACTTCTCCTGCAGAAGCCAGACATACTGCTCCTTGATGAACCAACCAACCATCTGGATGCCGAAACTGTGGCATGGCTTGAGCATCACTTAAAAAACTACTCGGGAACCATAATCGCGGTGACTCACGACCGTTATTTCCTTGATAATGTCGCCGGCTGGATTCTTGAACTCGACAAGGGGCATGGAATACCATGGAAGGGAAACTACTCCTCATGGCTTGAACAAAAGAAAAACCGCCTTAAGCAGGAAGAAAAAACAGAGAGCGAACGGCAGAAAACACTCCAGCGAGAACTGGAATGGATAAGCATGTCTCCCAAGGGGCGTCATGCGAAGTCAAAAGCACGCATCAATTCTTACGAAGCGCTTTTATCCCAGGACAGCGAAAAACAGGCAAAAGATTTAGAAATATTCATTCCTCCGGGTCCGAGACTGGGAAATGTTGTAATTGAGGCCGACAGCGTCAGCAAGGCATATGAAAACAATATTTTAATGGAGGGCGTGACATTCTCTCTTCCTCCAGGCGGCATCGTAGGAGTTATCGGACCAAACGGCGCCGGAAAAACCACCCTTTTCAGGATGATTACTGGTCAGGAGAAGCCTGATTCAGGCGCATTCAGAATAGGAGAGACTGTTAATCTGTCTTACATTGATCAGAGCCGCAGTGTGCTTAACCCCGATAAAACCGTCTGGGAGGTAATCTCGGGTGGTGATGAACTTATTCAACTTGGAAAGAGGGAAGTTAGTTCCCGGGCTTATGTAGCCAGATTTAATTTTTCCGGAGCAGAACAGCAGAAAAAGGTATCTATGCTGTCAGGAGGCGAACGCAATCGCGTTAATCTGGCATGTATGTTAAAAGAGGGAGCCAATGTCCTGCTGCTTGACGAGCCAACCAATGACCTTGATGTAAACACACTTCGAGCACTGGAAGAGGCATTGGAAAATTTTGCGGGCTGTGCTGTCGTAATAAGCCATGACAGGTGGTTCCTTGACCGTATTGCAACCCATATCCTTGCTTTTGAGGGCAATAGCCGTGTTGTCTGGTTTGACGGCAATTACTCAGAGTACGAGGCAGACAGAAAAGCAAGACTCGGCTCTGAAGCAGACCAACCTCATCGTATAAAGTATCGCCATTTGACAAGAGACGGCAAATAATTTCTAAATAGAATGTCCTGCAATTGACACAACTTTTTATAAAAACTTAAGATATGGATTGAGAACAATTTTTGTCTTAAGGAAAGGATGATTTATTATGAACAACAAAAAGGGAATTTTAAAACTCGGACTTCCCAAGGGAAGTCTTCAGGAAGCCACGCTGAGGCTTTTTAAAAAGGCGGGCTATCATATAAGCGTATCCACCCGCTCCTACTATCCTGTATTCGATGATGCAGAAATAGAGTCCATGCTGATAAGGGCGCAGGAAATGGCGAGATACGTTGAAGACGGACATCTTGATTGCGGACTGACAGGCCATGATTGGGTTTTGGAACAGAATGCGGATATCGTAGAAGTAGCAGAATTGATTTACGGCAAGGAGGGTTTCAGGCCTGTTAAATGGATTATTGCTGTTCCAATTGATTCAAAGATAAAAACAATCAAGGATTTAGAAGGTAAAAGAATTGCGACTGAACTGGTAGGTTTTACAAAAAGATATCTTAAATCAAAGGGAATTAAAGCCGAGGTTGATTTTTCATGGGGAGCTACCGAGGTAAAACCTCCACATCTCGCAGACGCTATAGTTGAGCTTACAGAGACAGGTTCGTCCCTCAAGGCAAACAACTTAAGAATAATCGAAACCATCATTGAGTCCACAACCCGTTTTATAGTGAATAAAAAAGCCTGGCAGGACAAATGGAAGAGGCAGAAAATTGAAAACATAGCATTACTTTTAAGGGGAGCACTGGCTGCAGAAGATAAGGTTGGTCTAAAAATGAATGTCCCGGAAAAATCCTTTAAAAAAATACTGAGCCTGCTTTCAGCCATGCATTCGCCGACCATCTCATCATTGTCTGACGCAGGATGGTATGCCATAGATATTATTACCGATGAGAAATTAGTCCGCGACCTTATACCAAAGCTGAAGAGCGCTGGAGCGTCTGGCATTGTTGAGTATCCGTTGAACAAGGTTATTCCATAAATGGCTGATGCTTATTCTGTCAAAGTTCCTGTATTTGAGGGGCCGCTTGACCTTCTCCTGCACCTAATCAAACAGAATAAGATCGATATTTATGATATACCTATCTCCCTCATTACCAGCCAATATCTTGAATATATTGAATTTATGAAGGAGTTGAATATTGAAATCGCTTCCGACTTTCTTGTAATGGCAGCAACCCTAATATATATAAAATCCAGGATGCTGCTACCCCCTGATGAGACCATCGAAACAAGTGAACAGGAAGATCCCCGGGCAGGGCTTGTACAAAGACTTCTTGAGTATCAGGCATACAAAGAGGCTTCAGCGACGCTACGTGAAAGAGAGGATATATGGACAAATGCCTTTTCACGGATTCTGCCTGACAATAACGAATTCGTTATGGAGCCGGAGCTTTACCTTTTTGAGGTTAATCTGTATGACTTGATGGGGGCATTGAAAAATATCATAACCAAAATCCCTCCTGAGACAATCAGAATAACAAGGGAGACATTAACAGTAAAAGACCGGATTTCAATGATCCTCGAAAAAATGGAACTTGAACACACCCTTAGATTTGACAGGTTATTTGAGAATGATGTCACGAGGGTTCAGATAATAGTAACTTTTCTTGCCCTCCTTGAGTTGCTGAAACTGGGGCTCGCAAGGGCTTATCAGGATGGTGAATTCGGAACCATATGGATAATGAAACAATCGGAAAACGCGCATCAATAAAAAGGTATCTATGCTTGCTCAACAGAAGGGTTAATTGCAGTTTTCTGCTTAGTTAGTTAATATGATTTTATAAAACATGCCCGCAACACCAGCGCCAAGAACAACATAAATAAGGTTCCATTTCCAGCGCCACATTCCTATAAATGCCACTAATGCAATCAGAATGGCAGTTGCATCGATTTCACCTGCTTTGGGAATAAAAACATGCGCGCCAAAAAATACTGCAAGGTTAAATATAACACCTACGACTGCCGCGGTAATGCCTGAAAGAGCGGCTGAAAGTCCGGACATACCGCGAGAAGCCTCAATCAGGGGGGCTCCTATGAGAATAAAAAGGAATGATGGAAGAAATGTAAAATATGTTGCAACAAATGCCCCGAGAATCGCTCCTGAAATGCCAAAATCAGTTGTATTCCATGCCCCTAAAAAACCGACAAAGGCCACTATTTTTATAAGCGGTCCCGGCGTTGTTTCTCCAAGAGCCAATCCGTCAATCATCTGTCCTGGCCTTAGCCAGTTAAAATTGTCTATGGCATTCTGGGCTACGTAAGGAAGGACAGCGTAAGCCCCTCCGAATGTCACTAATGCTACTTTTGTAAAAAACCAGCCTATCTGGACAAATGTTCCATGCCATGATTGCCATAGCGTCAGAACTAACACAGGCAGCATCCATAATACAAGTCCGATCGTCAGGTGTTTTAACATTCTCTTTTTTGACAGCGCTAAATGCGGCGAAACAAGCAAATCTTGAGGCGTAAGAACTTCCGGCATAGTTAAACCAGCATGGGAAGAATCGACTCTAAGTCGTGATGCTGCCCATCCAATAACTCCGGATGATATGACGATAACCGGAAAAGGGACATTTAAAAAATAAAGTGCGCAAAATGCGACAGTCGCAAGAAATACAGAAAGCCTGTTTCTAAGTGTCTTCTGTCCTATCCTTATAACGGCACATGCCACAATAGCCACAACAGCAGGTTTAAAACCGTAGAGCATGCCGCTAATTGCCGCGACTTCTCCGTAGCTCAGATATATCCAGCTCAGGATAATCATCAGCACGAGAGATGGAATTATAAACAGCGTGCCAGCAACAATTCCGCCCCATGTCCCGTGCAATAACCACCCCATGTAAGTTGCAAGCTGCTGAGCTTCCGGACCCGGCAGCATCATACAATAATTAAGCGCGTGCAGAAACCTGTTTTCGGATATCCATTTCTTTCTATCAACAAGTTCATTGTGCATGATTGAGATTTGTCCAGCCGGACCTCCAAAGCCAATAAATCCGAGCTTCAGCCAAAATTTAAATGCATCCCAAAAAGCGACTCCATTATTTATCATAATTTCTGATTTCCCTATATTTGACCAGAAAAATACACTTGGATTAGCTTGGATTAGCGTGGACGGAATTACAAAACCCGCTTGTAGGACATTGCCTTTAATATCCTCTCCTGCGCGATAGCTTCAGCAGCACTGCGAGGCAATACTTTTTCAGCCGCTGATCTTTCGATAATCAGGCGTGTGTTCTTCTTGATGCGTTCTGAAATCGCTTCAAAAGCCTCTGCTTCGGATTTCTTTGCGTATTCCATAGCCGCCATTATTACTCCTCCTGCATTTGCTATAAAATCAGGCACGGAAAGTATCCCTTTATCATGCAATATTTTTTCAGCCTCTGCAGTAACAGGGATGTTCGCTCCCTGCAATACTAATTTTGCCTTTATACTATCAACATTCGATAAATTTATAACGTCCGGAGTTGCCGCCGGAATAAGTATATCACTGGGCATAGAAAACAATTCTTCACATGGCTTTGATGTCCCGTCCTTATAGCTCATTACGCTTCCGCTTTCGTCTTTTACCCTTCTGAGTTTTTGAATATCCAAACCATAAGGATTGCAAATACTTCCCTTTGAATCGCTCACGCCCACGATAATAGCGCCCCTGGAAGAAAAAAACCTTGCGGCAGCCTTTCCTACGCTGCCGAATCCTTGAATTGCTACTTTTGCCCTCGCAAGTTCAATGTTTGAGTGCTTGCATGCAACTTCCGCGCACTCAGCCAATCCGTATCCTGTAGCGCCAAGTTTGTCGAGTGCGAGCCCCCCTATTTCTTCTGGAAGCCCCACTGCCCTGCCTATTTCATCCCTAATCCATGCCATGCACCTTTCATTGCTTCCCATATCCGGTCCGGGGATAAAATCATACTGAGACTCTATGGACTTGGCAAACAATCTGAAACAATGTTCAATTTCAGGATGACCCGGGTCAGCAACAATGCCGGCCTTTCCACCGCCATGCGGCAGGCCAGCAATGGAATTTTTAAGTGTCATAGTACGAGCGAGTCTCTCCACTTCCTCAACAGTAACATTCGGAGACACCCTGACCCCCCCAACTGCGGGTCCGAGCGCTGTGTTGTCAATCACCACAAATGCGCGGAAATTCGAAACATTAAAGTAAAGTTGTATTACTTTAGAAGGTCCCAATTGCTGAACATCCGTAATAGTCATATTATTTGCCATATATTACCTCGTGCGATTATGTATCTTTGATGTGTTCCTTATTTTTTTTATTGTATCATAACTGATAAGCTTTATATCTTCTTACTATAATATTAGTGTTGTAATAAAAATATTGCATAATAGACGCGTGCAAAGATCCCAGTCCCGTTTGATTCAGCCCTTTAAGAATATCCATGGGTAAATTAGTCTTCAAATTATAATTAATAAATTAATTGCATTTGCTTGCAAAGTTTGGTATATAATACAATTAAGAATTATTAATATGTTTTGTTTCGTTTAGTTTTTTTGATATTGACGTAGATAGCACCTTGCAATTATTTTAAAGGCATGATATTCTTCAAAAAATAACGAATTGATATGGTACTATTAAGAACTATTCTTATTATATTTACGCTGCTATCAGTCTTAAACGGCTGCGAATATTTAAAAACATCCAGGCCGATAATACCTCTATTAGAATACGAAAAAATGATAGCCGGCAGGCTCGACGCTGATTATGTCGGTACAATCAATTGCCTTTCAGCCTGTCACTATCACGACACCATACGTGAGAATCTTGATGCAAGCACAATGGGTGTTCAACTCTCCAGAAAGTCCGGAATGCCTGTGGTTAACTGCGAGTCATGTCACGGCCCGGGCAGTCTCGCAATAGAACATTTAACCCCGGAGAGAATCGAGGCAGATGCAAAAAAAGGGATACAAACTGCATGCAACTTTAATACCTTTATTGACATAAAGAACCTGCCATCACCTGCAAAATCCCTGATATGCCTTAAATGTCATACTGCCAATGCCACGTTTAATATTCATAACTGGAACAGCGGAATACATTCTATCAGCGACGTATCCTGCATAGATTGTCACGGCATATGCAGCATTTTTAAAACCAATATCTCTGACTTAACAACAAAGCAGACAAAAATTAATGAAATGTGCTACTCCTGCCATCAGGATGTCAGAGCAGAGTTCAGCCTTAGAAGCCGACATCCTGTGCAGGAAAAAAAGATCTTCTGCACGGACTGTCATGACGCGCACGGCACAACAAACGACAAGTCATTGAAAAAAAATACAATAAAAGAGACGTGCAGCCAGTGCCATCCAGAAAAGGAGGGTCCGTTTGTTTTCGAACATGCTGATACCACTGAAGATTGCAGGTCATGCCATAATGCGCACGGCTCGGTAAACAACAATCTTCTGACTGTTCGCGAACCCTTCTTGTGTCTTCAGTGTCATGCCGGGCATTGGTCGGTTGGTATAGCAAATAAAGGCGCTTATTATACAAGGTGCACTGACTGTCATTCACAGATTCATGGAACTGATATTCCTTCTGCCAGTGGCAAAGGACATTTTACACAATAGTATAATGCAGATTTTAAATTGCAGTAAGGTCTGATAGGAAAAGGTATGAACTCTGTCATAACAGAAAAAGTCCGGCCTGAATTAGCAGGAATTGGTGCAATAATAATTATATTGCTCTCATTTGTCGCTGCGATTTCTGTTTCTGCTCAGGAGATAGCAGATTTAGAGGCCCTTCAGAACGAAGCATATGTATATAGCGAAATAAAAACAGACTTATCATTTACTGGCGGATACCGCTTCATTCACAAAAGCGGCGACATAAACATAGCCGAATTCGAATACCTTAATGACTCTGTTGTATTAGGCGGTGAATTAAGAAAATTTAAATTTCCCCACAGATTATTGATTGAATTCGATTTTAACAATAGAAAAAACTATTATGGCGAGGCAAGATATTCCTATAAAGACATCGTATATTTCAGAGGCATCGGCAGGGCATTATTCCACAATTTAGATAACATAAAAATTCAAAGCGGATTTGAAATAACGACACCTCCACCACCATTTGCCCCTGCGTTTAATTCCCGTGATACCGGTAATGAATATGGGATAAAGACAGGCATCAACAATCTCTTTTTAAGATTTAAGACCCCTGATTTCCCTGCACATCTATATATCAACTCAAACCAAACAGACAAAAAAGGAGAACAACAGCAGAGAAGTCTTTTAGGCTCTGGCTGGTATAACTCGCCTGTCAGAACTTCTCAGACAAGAAGCATTGACTGGAAAGCAGGCGATATAACTGTTGGAGCTAACAGCCATTTAGGACCTGTAGAGGTTGACTTATCTCATAGCCAAAAAAGGCTTGATGTTGATGGAAATAGAGCGCTGTTTCATACATATTCTGATGCAGGCTTCGGTCCCTTTAATAATTTAATTGTACCCGGAAGCATGGTAAGGCTGTCCGGAACATTCCCTCATAATCTCATCCCGGAACTAAAAGGCTCTACCTCTACCCTCAAGCTGCACACTTCCTACACTGGAAGTCTCGTTGCATCAGCAACATTTACAAGGATTGACAGGGAAAACACCACCAGCAATGCTAAAAGCGACTATTTTATGGGCTCAGGTGAAATACAATGGATGCCGATGCATAAGCTGGCGTTCTTTTTAAAATACAGCCGCAAGGAAACCGATATAGACAACCCTGTCGCTATTCCGGTAAATTATTTAGGTTATCCGTCTTATACTGATGCGGTTGTTGATGCTATTGACGTGAAACCGTCTATCTCCTCGCTTACTGACACAGTCACCGGAACCGCGAGATACAGACCCATTTCGGGTTTAACGCTCAGGGCAGACTATACCTACGAAAGTATAAAACGGCAGGATAATGAAATATGGCCCCTGCCGGACTCTACACGAAAACATATTTTTTCCCTGTCAGCAGATACGAAGATACTAAAGAATCTGAGTCTTAAGGCAAGATATATCCGCAAAGAAATTGACGATCCAGCATATAATAGCGACCTCGACAGCTCTGATGAAGGCCGGTTGTCAGTCACATGGCTGCCTTACTCAAAAATAAGTACGCTTTTAAATTACACCTTTTCCAAAGGAAAAAGGGATGATCTGTTCTTTGAGGAGCTTTCTAATAATACAGACAGGGCGCAAAACAGGGATGTAAAAAACAATAGATTAATGGGCAGCATAACTTTTCTTGTTATAGACAATGTGGCGCTCACAACAAGCTATGCGTATATGAGCAATAAAATTGAACAGGATATAGTTTATCAAATTGACCTTGTCCCACCCGATTATCAAATTGATCGAACCGTACCATATAAGAATACTTCCAATAATTACGCGGTTGATATAAATTATACGCCCGATAAGCATTTAAATCTCAATGCCGGTATCAGTCACACAGTCAGCACTGCTAAATTTACGTCAAAAATAAACCCTGAAATAACATCATTCTCTGCTCTTAAGACAAAGGATACGGTTTATTCGGCTTCTGGAGAATACAGATTTAAAAATGACTTTTCACTCTCTATAGCATATAAACTTATTGATTTTAACGATGTCCATGATAATCAATATGATGAATGGAAAGATGGAACCGCGCATATCACGATGCTTGCCATCTCCAAGAGGTGGTAATGGCCGCTATTTCGAGATATTTAACAAAAAACCAAAGAAGACAAATCAAATCACAAATCTCACAATATACAAGAAAGACGATTCTGCTTTCCGTATTAATAATAGCCCTTTTTTGTTTTGTTACTCCTGCCTTTGCCTCTGAAAAGATTATCGGCGTTATAATGTCCGGAGATATTAAATACTTCAAGGAAATTCATAATGCGTTCATGTCAAAGCTCGAAAAAGAGGGTTATGCGAATAAAGTAAAAATTTTTATGCAGAAACCATACACTGAGCCGATTTCAATGAGCAATGCGGCGAGAAAACTTATAGCGATGCAGGCTGACATGATAGTCACGTACGGCTCACCAGCAGCTATTGCGGCCTTTAGAGAAAAGACCAATATTCCAATAGTATACGCAGGGGTTTATGATCCTATAGCGCGCGATATGAAGGCAAAAAATATTACCGGAATAAGCTCAAGAATTTCTGTCTTAAGTCTGCTCCGTTATTTGCGGGGAATTGCTCCGCTTAAAACTTTAGGCGTTATTTACAGCACAAATGAAATCAGTTCTGTTTATCAGATGGAAGAGTTGAGTAAATATTCAGAACAGTATAATTTTGTGATTGAAAAGATGAACCTCACCAGACCTCATGATGCGCCTAAACTTCTTGCAGGCAAAAAACTTGATGCTATATTCATTACCAACAGTTCTATATCAAGCATGGCATTTTCTTCCATAATAGAATATGCAAAGAATCAGAGAGTACCTACTGCGTCGTTATTCCCTGATGAAGCCTCACAAATCATAATATCTTACTATGCTGACCCTGTAGAACAAGGCGTTATAGCCGCAGAAAAAGTTATAAAAATATTAGGCGGGACACAGCCGTCTCAAATAATGAAAAGCTATTCGGATAATATCGAGCTAATCTTTAATTTAAAGGATGCAAGGGCTTTGGGCATTAGTGTGCCAATGGATATAATAACTGAGGCTACATCTATAATAAAATGATTATTAAAACTTTATTAGCAGCAATTATATTATTCATAATTATTTTAAGTCCCTTGAGCGCGTCCTCGCAAGATGAACTTCTGATTGGGCTCATACCTGAAGAAAATATATTCAGGCAGATGGATAGATACAGGCCTCTTGCGGAATATCTGTCTAAAAAATTGGGCATAAAGATAAAACTGACGATCATTAGCAAGTATGGAGATATAATTGACAATTTTGTTACAAGAAGAATGGACGGCGCATTTTTTGAGGCGTTCACAGTTGTCCTCGCACTGGACAGGCTTGGTGTGGATCCTGTCGTACGACCGGTAACGCTTGATATGGCATCATCGAATGTCAAAAGCTATCTGATTACGAGAAAAGACAGCGGCATAAAATCCGTGGCTGATATGAAAAACAAGCGCATGGCCTTTGTTGACAAAGCATCTGTTACAGGCTACTTGTTTGCAGTGGCGCATTTAAGGGCAAACGGTGTTAGGGATATAGACTCTTATTTTAAGGAATATTATTTCACAGGAAGCCATGATTCGGCTATATATTCAGTACTCGATTACAGGGCTGATGTTGGAACTGTAAAGAGCAAGGTTTATAAACGCATGATAGACAATGACCCAATTCTGAACAACGAGCTCCGTATTATTGCTGAATCAGGCGAATTTCCCGATACCACCCTTTGTTTAAGGAGCGATTTGCCCAAAAATATAAAACTGGGCATAAAAAATATCCTGCTTAAAATGGACCGGGATCCCGAGGGCATGGAAGTTTTAAAAAAATACGGCGCTTTGCGCTTCAACGAGACCAAGATCGACGATTTCCTGCCGGTCGTCGATCTTATAAATAAGGCCGGATTAGATATAAAAACATATAAATACAGATGAAAAAAAAGCTCATATATTACCTATCTGTCCTTTTTTTTCTGTTTTCCGCAGGAGCGGGGCTTACGATATTCTATACGCACAGCATTACATCAAACCTTCAGTCTATAATTGACCTCCACAGGATAGAGTCTATGCGTCAGAATCTGGTTATAAATACCCAGATTGTCCAGACAAATCTTCACGCAATAGGAACAGCCTTTGGAAAGGAATTGGATGTCATAGTAGATAATGTTACTGCCCTTGATAAATCAATACAGAGTTGCAAAGGGTGCCATCACGGTCAGGACATGACCGCAAGGCTGCAAAAAACAGCAGTCATTGTTGAGCAGTATAAAGATGCGTTAAGTTTTCTTATAACAACTACAGCCAATCAGGAAAGAATAGACCGGCTGAAGGCCGTGGCTGTTGAAATCGGCGAACTGCTTCTGTCAGAGACAATGGAGATGACTTTTATTGCTGAAAAGGCCCTGAGCAATAAAACACTGGATACCCTTAAAAATATAAAGAAAACAAGATTTATACTGATAATAACCTTGATCTTCGCCTTTGCCATTGCGATAATGATTGCGCTCAGACTCACAAAACAAATAACTGAACCTGTGTATGAGCTCGCATCCGCTGCCCGAAAAGTTGCAATGGGCGACCTCGGCTATACAATTTCATATAAGGATGACACGGAATTCGGAGAGCTTGCTGCCAATTTTAACAATATGAGTTTGGCTCTTAAGGAAGGATTCGAAAATGTCAGAAACCAGCAGCAAAAAATAGCTGAAAGCGAATGGAAATTCAGAACCGTCTCTGAATTCGCGTATGACTGGGAATACTGGATAAAAGAAGATATGGAGATAATTTTCATGTCGCCCTCCTGCGAACGCATTACAGGATATTCTCATGAAGAGTTTATTGACAATCCCTACCTTTTCGCTAAAATCATTCATCCTGATGACGTAGATACATACAATAAGCATTTAGAAAATTTCAGAAGGCCGAAAAGCGAACTTGAATTCAGGATTATTACAAAAAGCGGAGAACTCAAATGGTTGTCACATCTATGCAGTCCTATCTTTGTTGAAGATAAATTTCTCGGAAGAAGGATCAGCAGCAGAGATATTACTGACCGTAAAAGACTCGAAGAGCAGTTGATTCAGGCGCAAAAAATGGAATCTCTGGGGCTTCTTGCAGGAGGAGTAGCGCACGATTTCAACAATCTTCTTACGGTTATTTACGGTTATTCAATCATGCTCCAAAATTCCCTGAAAGGCGATGATGCTAATCTCAAGCGTTATTCTGATAAAATAATAGCCGCATCAGAGCAGGCTCAAAATCTTACATCAAGCCTTCTTGCATTCAGCAGAAAACAGATCATAAGTCCGTCAGTGATAAGTTTGAGCAATGTTGTAAAGAAAATATCCTTATTAATGGATCGTCTTATTGGTGAAGATATTGAACTTATAATCAAATACCCTGAAAGCGAAGGCGATAATCCAGTATTCGCAGACGGCCATCAGATAGAGCAGGTCGTGATGAATCTGCTGGCTAATGCCAAGGATGCGATGCCCCGTGGCGGCATATTGACCATAGAAATAGCTCCTGTGACACTCGGAGCAGACTTTACCGAGCATCCGGGAGTTAAACCCGGCAAGTATATGAAGCTCGTTGTAAGTGACACAGGCGAGGGTATTGACAAACACGCTTTGCCGCATATCTTCGAACCGTTTTTTACGACCAAGGACATGGGTAAAGGCACAGGGCTCGGACTTTCGATGGTATACGGCATAATTAAACAACACGGCGGGTTTATAAATGTTTACAGCGAAAAAGGAATGGGAACAACTTTTAAGATATATCTTCCTGTATCGGATGAATACGCGGCGTCGGCGCTTAAGAAAGCAGGCATACGGATGAGGGACATTGATCTGAGAGGGGATGAGACTATTCTTATTGCAGAAGATGAAAGACTTGTGCGGACATTCCTGCAGGATATTATTAAATCTTACGGATACAATGTAATTACAGCCGAAAATGGAGATGACGCTATAACTAAGTTTGAGGAAAACAATGAACAGGTTGATTTAGTCATACTTGATGTTATCATGCCTCTTAAAAACGGCAAGGAAGTTTTTCAGCATATCAGACAAAAAAAACCTTCTGTTAAAGCTATATTTTTAAGCGGATACACGCAGGATATACTCACATCCAAAGGCATCTATGAAGAAGGCCTCCAATTTATTTCAAAGCCGCCAGATATACAGGAATTAATGGAAAAAATCAGAAGTTCTTTAAACAACTAAAAATATAATGAGTTCATTGCTTTCAAACCACAAAAGTGTTATGGTAACCGGCGCTGCCGGATTTATAGGATTCCACCTGTGCCATAGGCTTCTCAAAATGAACTGTCACGTCACAGGCGTTGATAATCTCAATGATTATTATGATGTGAATCTCAAAAACAACAGACTAAAAAAAATTCTGGATCACAGCAGTTTCACGTTTATAAAAGCTGATATATCCGATAAAAATACAATGGAAAAACTATTTTCAAAAGGCGGTTTTGACATAGTAGTAAATCTCGCTGCGCAGGCTGGCGTAAGATATTCATTAATAAACCCTTATTCATACGTTGACAGCAACATAACAGGTTTTTTGAATATTCTTGAAGGATGCAGACATAATGGAATTAAACACCTTGTTTTTGCCTCATCAAGTTCGGTATACGGCGCCAACACAAAAATGCCTTTTTCCGTGCATCACAATGTTGACCACCCTGTGTCCCTGTATGCTGCCACTAAAAAAGCGAACGAGCTTATGGCGCACACATATTCAAGTCTTTATAATATTCCGTGTACTGGCTTACGTTTTTTCACGGTTTACGGGCCATGGGGCCGACCTGACATGGCGCTTTTTTTATTCACGAGGGCTATATTAGAAGGCAAGCCTATAGATATTTTTAATTACGGAAAAATGCAGCGTGATTTTACCTATATAGACGATATAGTCGAAGGCGTTATAAGGATTATAGATAAAATTCCAAATAGCAATCCTCTATGGAATGGCAGCGAGCCGGACCCGGCAACGAGTTATGCCCCTTACCGATTATACAACATCGGAAATAACAATCCTGTCGAACTTATGAAATTTATCGAGATTATTGAGGATTGTATTGGCATTAAAGCTGATAAGAATTTGCTTCCGATACAGGATGGGGATGTTCCTGCCACATATGCAGACGTGGATGATTTAGTAAAAGACGTAGGTTTCAAACCAGATACGCCGCTCGCTGAAGGGATCGAACAATTTATAAAGTGGTATAAAGCTTACTATTTGTAAAAAAACGGGAGACATCTTTTTAACTGTCTCCCGTTGTCTTATATCACTACTATGCCACGATTAAGAATCTTACGGACTATTTACTTTTTCTTCTTGTTTCTAAGAGCTGCCTGAGCAGCTGCAAATCTTGCAATAGGCACTCTGAAAGGCGAACAGCTCACATAATCAAGACCGATTTTGAAACAGAATTCAACGCTCTTGGGATCCCCTCCGTGTTCACCGCATATACCCATCTTCAGATCCTTCTTTACCTTCCTGCCATTTTCAACTGCCATCAGCATGAGACTGCCAACACCTGCCTGGTCAATAGAAACAAAGGGATCTTCTTTAAGTAGCCCATTTTCGATGTAATAAGGCAGGAACCGTCCGGCATCATCCCTGGAAAGCCCGTACACAGTCTGTGTAAGATCATTTGTGCCAAAAGAATAAAAGTCAGCAGCAGCAGCGATTTCATCGGATGTTACGCAAGCGCGCGGAAGTTCAATCATGGTACCGACCTGATATGAAACCTTTGTTTTGTATTGTCTAATAACATCCTCAGCAACAGCAATGGTCATCTCTCTCATCTTTATGAGTTCATTCACATGACCTACAAGAGGTATCATTA
This sequence comes from Nitrospirota bacterium, assembly GCA_037444915.1. Lineage (GTDB taxonomy): Bacteria > Nitrospirota > Thermodesulfovibrionia > Thermodesulfovibrionales > Dissulfurispiraceae > JBBILM01. Next base: position 16,865 of record JBBILM010000023.1, read on the forward strand.
TTTCCGGCAGAACTTTTACCCTCTGCTTGGTAAGCTCGCATGCTGCTTCCATTATGGCTTTAACCTGCATTTCGTATATTTCAGGGTAGGTAATGCCCAAACGGCAGCCGCGATGTCCGAGCATGGGATTAAGTTCATGAAGCGATCTGTTTTTTGCGCTCAATTCCTCGAAAGTCACGCCCATATCCATGGCAAGGTCTGCAATGTCTTTATCAGAATGAGGCAGGAATTCATGAAGTGGGGGATCAAGAAGCCTTATTGTAACGGGCAGTCCTGCCATTGCCTTAAATATGCCTATAAAATCGCCTTTCTGCATGGGCAGAAGCTTAGCTATAGCTTTCTTTCTGCCATCAACAGTATTGGATAATATCATCTCTCTTACAGCCTTTATTCTGTCTGGAGCAAAAAACATATGCTCTGTCCTGCAGAGCCCTATACCTTCTGCTCCAAAGTTTCTGGCAGTCAGCGCATCAGCAGGAGTATCTGCATTTGTTCTGACCTTCAATTCCCTGAACTGGTCTGCCAACTTCATTAATTCCTTATACCATGGATTGTGATCCGGATCAGCAGGCAGCAAATCAAGCTTGCCTTCATAAACCCTGCCAGTTGTGCCATTAAGGGTAATCCAGTCTCCTTCTTTAAGAATATGTCCGTTCACACGAACCTCTTTTTTACTGACGTCTATGTTGAGATCAGAACATCCAACTATGCAGCACTTTCCCCATCCCCTTGCTACAAGCGCGGCATGGCTTGTCATTCCGCCTTTGGCCGTAAGGATCGCCTGTGCGGCATGCATTCCATGAACATCTTCAGGGGAAGTTTCATTCCTGACAAGAATTACTTTTTCACCTCTTTTTGCCCATGCTTCGGCATCATCAGCAGTCAATACTATTTTCCCGACAGCTCCGCCAGGACCCGCCGGCAAACCTTTGGCTAACATTACAGCCTTTTTTTCAGCAACAGGAGCAACGCTCGGGTGTAAAAGCTCATCCAACTGATCAGGCTTAACCCTCAAAACAGAGGTCTCCTTGGATATAAGCCTCGATTTTGCCATTTCAACAGCCATGCGGATAGCTGCCTGTCCATTGCGCTTGCCAACCCTTGTCTGGAGCATCCATAATCTTCCATCTTCAACAGTAAATTCTATATCCTGCATATCCGTATAATGTCTTTCAAGTTTCTTCTGGATAGTAAACAGCTCTTTATATAATTTAGGCATTTTCTCTTCAAGCGATGGCAGATGCCTTGTGTCAGCAGTCTTGCCGGCCTTGTTTACAGGATTCGGGGTTCTGAGTCCTGCAACAACATCCTCGCCCTGAGCATTAGGCAACCACTCGCCAAAAAATACGTCTTCGCCAGTGGCCGGGTTGCGGGTAAACGCAACACCTGTGGCAGAATTATCACCAGTATTTCCAAATACCATTGCCTGCACGTTGACTGCGGTTCCCCAGTCATCAGGAATTTTTTCAATTTTGCGATACGACACAGCTCTTTTGCCCATCCAGGACTGAAATACAGCTCCAATCCCTCCCCAAAGCTGCTCCTCTGGATTATCAGGGAATTCTTTTTTTAGTGTATGTTTGATTATAATCTTGAACTCATCGCAAAGAATTTTAAGATCATCTGAAGTCAGTTCCGTGTCAAGCTTATATCCCTTGTCCTTCTTCAAATTATCCATCGCATGTTCAAGCTTATGCCTTATTCCATGTCCATCAACAGTTTCAATTCCAGCGGCCTTTTCCATAACAACATCCGAATACATCATGAGCAGCCGTCTGTACGCGTCAAATACAAACCTTTCATTATTGGTCTTTTTTATCAGGCCCGGAATTGTCCTCGTGGTGAGTCCGATGTTAAGCACTGTTTCCATCATGCCCGGCATCGAGCTTCGCGCGCCTGAACGCACAGAAAGAAGTAATGGATTGTTAACATCGCCGAATTTCTTTCCCATTATCTTTTCAATCTTTGCAACAGCGACATCAATCTGAGATTTTAATGGCGCAGGATATTTTTTATTGTTTTTATAATATTCTGTGCAGACTTCTGTCGTGATGGTAAAGCCTGGCGGAACAGGAATGCCAATGTTGACCATTTCGGCCAAATTAGCCCCTTTTCCTCCGAGCAGGTTTTTCATTTCAGCCTTTCCATCAGCCTTTCCACCGCCAAAAAAATACACATATTTTTTAACTTTCACTGCCTTTGAAGCCTTTTCGGTTTTTTTTGTTTTTTTGGTGATTTTTGCCATCAAATCCCTCCGGAATTATATTGATTAATAAATTTTCAAATAGTCTTATAGTCTATCTTAACATCGTACAAAATTTCAAGATAAAATGCCATTCACCTATCTTTAAAACGATTTGTAAGCTTGACATAAAACTATGCGATAAACTAAATTAAATGACATGAGAAAACCATTTATAGCCGCAAACTGGAAGATGAACAAGACATTGCAGGAAGCCAAGTCATTTATGGAGGAGTTTCTGCCTGTTGTCAAAGGTGTTCATGACGTTGATATTGTTATCGCGCCTCCATTCACTATCCTTTATCCGCTCGCTTCTTTTTTTAAGGATACGAACGTAAAACTTTCCGCACAAAACGTATTTTATGAAGAAAAAGGAGCATTCACCGGAGAGATCTCACCGCTTATGCTGATTGACGCTGGTTGCGGCTACGTTATCCTGGGACATTCCGAGCGTCGGCAATATTTCAATGAGACAGATGCCATTATTAATAAAAAAATCATGGCAGCAATAAATCATAATTTAAACGTAATTTTTTGTGTAGGTGAATCCCTAGAAGAAAGGGAATCGGGAAAGACATTTGATGTTATAAGCAGAGAAATCGAATCAGGATTGAAGGATGTGCCAGCTGATAGTATTGTTGTCGCATATGAACCAATATGGGCAATCGGCACCGGAAAAACAGCGACCCCTGAAACAGCGCAGGAGGCGCATAAGCACATACGCCAGACTCTTTGTAAAATATACGGAGATGCAGCAAACAATATAAGAATACTCTATGGCGGCAGTGTAACACCAGATAATATTGATTCGCTCATGGCGTGCGAAGACATTGATGGAGCCCTTGTTGGCGGCGCCAGTTTAAAGGCAGAGAGCTTTGCCAAAATAGTAAAATTTAATATAACTTAAAATTACATAAGTCAGGAGGAATTTCAAAAAATGGCAACCCTTGTGTTAATTATACACGTATTAACGTGTCTGTTTCTGATATTCATAGTTTTGTTACAGAGCGGAAAAGGCGCTGAAATAGGCGCCGCATTTGGAGGCTCAAGCCAGACTATATTTGGCAGCAGGGGCGCGGCAACATTCCTGAATAAGCTCACAACAGGTGCTGCAATTGTTTTCATGCTGACATCCCTGACCCTTACATTGGTGACAAGCAAGAGCGCTTCTGTGATAAAACAGCCCGAGCCTGCGGCTATTGATCAGCAAAATACCTTGCCATTACAGATTCCGGATCAGCCGCTTCAGCCTGCTCCAGGGCAGCCTGCTAATCAGCCTGAAGTAAAATAGCCATTTTAATGCTGTACTGGCATGCAAACTCTCAGACGCGTAAACATAAAATCCGCGCAGAGTTTAAACTGCTGCGCTTGTTTTTTACATGCTGCCTCTTTTTTGCAATTAGCTGCGCAAAAGAGCCTGAAATAAAGACCCCAAATGCCATTACAGTCGGTTTTTTAGCTGACGCAAAAAGACTGCTTCCAATGCTCGCGTCTGACAGCGCTTCCGGGGAAATAAGCGGTTATATATTTAACGGTCTCACCAAGTACGACAAAAACATCCAAATAACTGGCGATCTCGCAGAATCCTGGGACATTAGTTCGGATGGACTTCAGATAACTTTTCATCTGAGAAAAGGGGTTAGATGGCATGACGGCGTCGAATTTACAGCCGATGATGTTGTCTTTACATATCAGACTGTCATTAATCCGGAGATACCAACTCCCTACGGCAGCAATTACGGGCCTGTTGAGGAAGTAATCGCCAAAGACAATTATACAGTTAAAGTTCGCTACAAAGAGCCTTATGCGCCAGCGCTCGAATCATGGGGAATGGGAATTATCCCGAAGCACTTCCTTGAGGGTAAGGATTTGGCCTCTCCTGAGGTAAATAGAAACCCTGTTGGCACCGGCCCATATAAACTTAAAGAATGGATCACAGGGCAAAAAATAGTGCTTGAGGCATTTGAGGATTATTTCGAAGGACGTCCCAACGTGGACAGATTTTTGGCTCGCATAATCCCGGATTCAGCAACAATGTTCCTCGAGTTAAAATTCGGAGGCATCGATTACATGGGACTAACGCCTCCTCAGTACAAATTGCAGGCAAACACTAATTTTTTCAACAGGTATTTTCAAAAATTCCGCTACCCATCATTCGGCTATACATACATCGGTTACAATCTTACCCATCCCTTTTTCTCCGATAAACAAATACGGCAGGCTATTTCACACGCTATCAACAAAAAAGAAGTTATTGCCGGAGTTCTCATGGGCTATGGCACGCCTTGCACAGGCCCATTTCCCCCTGAGTCATGGGCTTATAATAATGACATTAAAGATTTCCAATACAATCCAGTCAGGACATCTGACATCCTCGAAGCTGCTGGCTGGAAAAAAAACAGAGATGGAATAATGGAAAAAAACGGCAGGACATTTTCCTTTACGGTTCTTGTAAATCAGGGCAATGAGGCAAGGTTAAAGACAGCCCAGATAATAAAGGAACAGTTGAGAAAATCCGGTATTGACATGAATATTAAAGTGCTTGAATGGCAGGCATTGCTGAATGAATTTATTCACAAGCGAAAATTTGAGGCCGTGATATTAGGATGGGCGCTTTCGAGGGATCCTGATATTTATGACATATGGCATTCATCAAAAACAAAGGAAGGCGAGTTTAATTTTATAACATACAGGAATGACGAGGTTGACAATCTTCTTATTAAGGGCAGGCAGACCTTTGATTTAAAGGAACGGAAAAAAATATACAACCGGATTCACGAAATACTCGCAGAAGATCAACCCTACACATTCCTCTATGTTCCTGATGCCCTGCCTGTTCTGCATAAAAGATTCAGAGGCATTGAAAAAGCTCCGCTCGGAATATGGCATGATTTTATTCACTGGCACATTCCTCCAGACAAGTCAATGTGGTATGAATAATATACGCACTTCACTAACCACAAATTCAATTAATAGTGGCATGAACAGATAAACCTAAAAACAGCAGTTGGACAGGGCTGAATTGAGCGGCATCG
>JBBILM010000024.1:0-21327 GCA_037444915.1 Nitrospirota bacterium
AACAAATAGCCTTAATAGAACCCGCCCATACTTTCCCTTCTACCCGTTTTCAGGGCAGCAAGCTAAAGATTGTTGACTGGATTTGGGAGGCGATTGAAGGCCTAAATTTTCATTCTGCCCTCGATGCCTTTGGCGGCACAGGAAGTGTTAGCTACGCGCTAAAGGAAAAGGGGAAGCAGGTCACTTATAACGACATCTTGAAATTTAACTGGCATATCGGACTTGCTTTAATTGAAAATGACAGCGTTAAGTTAACAGACACTGATGTTGATTTCCTTCTTGCAAAGCATGATGGGATTAAATATCCAACTTTTGTTTACGATACTTTTAAGGATATTTACTTTACGGATGACGAAAACAGATGGATTGACATGGTTGCAACAAACATAAATCTGCTCGATGATATTTATAAACAAGCCCTCGCCTACTTTGCGCTTTTTCAAGCGTGTATTATAAAGCGACCCTTTAACCTTTTTCACAGAAAAAATCTTTACATAAGATTCGCTGATGTTAAAAGAGACTTTGGCAACAAGGCAACTTGGGACACCCCTTTTGAGATTCATTTCAAAAAATTCGTTGACGAGGCTAATCTGGCGGTTTTCTCAAACGGTCAAGATAATAAGGCGTTGAATTTAGATGTCTTTGACATTCAAGGAGATTTTGACCTTGTATATATTGACACTCCTTATATCTCAAAAACCGGCGTTGGTGTTGATTACTTTAGTTTTTACCATTTTCTGGAAGGGTTGGTTAATTATTCTAAATGGGCTGAGATGATTGATCACCGCACGAAACATAAAAAATTAAAAGGCAACGGCTCTGTCTGGCTCAATAAAAGTCGCATATATCCTGCATTTGATAAATTATTTGATAAATTTCAAAATAGTATTATGGTTGTTTCTTACAGGGCGGATGGCATTCCAACAATTGAAGACCTTCTAAATTTGCTAAAGAAATACAAAAGGAATGTTAAAGAGTTAAAACGGAAAAATTATAAATATGTTTTAAGCTCTAATCATTCTGAAGAAGTTCTATTGATTGGGAAATAGCTGATAGGGCATTCCACATATTAACGATATAAAACATTACCCAGTTGTAACCGTAGCGCAACTTACAGACCACGTTATTTATTTTTACCTTCAAACATCCTCTGCCTGACTGTTTCATAAAGACAAATGGAAGCTGCCATCGCTACATTCAGACTTTCTGCCTTGCCAACAATCGGAATCATGATGGATTGTTTCGCCTTTTTCCTTAATGTCTCGCTTGCTCCACGCGCCTCATTGCCAAAGACAACGGCCAATGGTTTTTTAAGATCAGCATCATAAACAGACAAGTTTGAACGCATATCAGCCACATACAAATCAATGCCGCTTGACTCGCAATACCCGGATAGTTCTGACATGTCCGAATATACGACCGGGACATTAAAAATACTGCCTGCTGTTGACCGTAAGGCCTTTGGCATGAACGGGTCGCATGTATTTGGCATGATTATGACCGCGTCAACTCCTGCTGCGTCCGATGTCCTTATGATTGTGCCAAGGTTTCCAGGGTCCTGAATCTCATCGCAAATAACCAAAAACGGAGTCCCCCTGAAAACAATCTCTTTCAGCCCAATCCTTTTATACGATACTGCGGCAACAATGCCCTGAGGCGATTCAGTATCAGAAAGCCTCGACAGAATATTTTCTGTTGTTTCAATAAGATGTGCATCAGACTTATCCACAAGCCTTAAGAGACTCTGTCCATCCTTTCCATGCGCAAATTCGGGTGTGAAGAAAATCTTTTTAATTGCGGCATTTTTGGATAACAGCGCCATTTCTACAAGATGGGGGCCTTCTATCAAAAAGGCCTCATGCCTGTAAATAGCGTGTTTTGTCTTAATCCTTAATGTTTCCTTTATTAAGGGATTCAAATGGCTCGTGATCTTTGAACGCATCATACGGATATCTTAAAAGGAAAAGGTATAAAAGTCACAATAAATATCAGCAAAGAAATCAGGCCTATTGAGCGCCTTCCGGCAGCAAGCCGCGATTCCCAGTAAAGGACAGGTGGATGCTTAATCCCCAATATCAGCATTAATACCGCCCATATCAGCCATCCCTGCCAGTAAATAATACCCAAAACAACGAGTATTACTAAAAACAATATTGATAAATACCTGTGCCTTTCCCTAAACACCGCGAATGCTATATGACCGCCGTCAAGCTGCCCTACAGGTATAAGATTAAGCGATGTAATAAACAGGCCTATCCACCCTGCGAAGGCAACAGGATGAAGAAGTATATCATGAGTATCAGGGATTGCCCCAAATACCATCTTTGACAGCGCATAAAATAAAATTGAATCTCCGAGTGTTATCATTTCCGTTGTGTCAGGAACAGACACCACATCAGACATCATGAGTCCTGAAATGCTCGCCGCGACAGAAATTACAAAACCGGCTATGGGCCCTGACGCCCCTATATCCATGAGCGCCTGCCTCGTAATTATAGGCGACTTCATCTTTATAAACGCCCCGAATGTTCCCACAAGCGACGGCGCTGGAATAAAATATGGGAGGGTTGCTTTTACGCGGTGTTTCTTTGAGGCTAAATAGTGCGACAGCTCATGGAAAAGAAGGATTGTCATCAATGTGCCTGCAAATGGGAATCCTTCTGTAACTCTTAAAGGCTCTTTGATAATATCTACGCCCTTTTGAAACGCACCGGCAATAAGGGTGGTCAAAAAGGTTGCTGCAAACAGGATTATATGAAGATAAGGTATTTTTTTCACTATCCGAGCATTCTTTAACCAAAAAAAATTCAAGCAACCTGAAACCTGCAATCAGCCGCCAAAATTAAAGAGGCATAAACAGATAAACCCGATTATCCGGTTTATTAATCTGTAACGGATTACAATTCCAGGACTATCGGCATTATCATAGGTTTTCTGTCCATTTTATTCCTGAGATATTTTTTAAGGGCTGAGCGAAGCTTTGCCTTTATGAGATTGACATCCGCTACTACGTCATCTTCAAGATTCAAAAGGGTATCTGCCATAAGTTCCCTGACCTCATTAAGTATGTCCTGGGACGCGTCCTCAAAGATAAAGCCCCTTGATATAATTTCAGGGCCTGAGACAATCTTCTTTGACAGCTTGTCAATGCCTGCGAGAACAATCACTATGCCGTCGTGCGCGAGCATCCTCCTGTCCCTGAGTACAATATCTTCCACTCCGCCAGCGTCTTTGCCATCTATAAATATCCTTCCGGAATTTACTTTCGCATTATTCAGCGCGCCCTGCTCACTGATCTGAAGCACGGAGCCGTCCTGCAGAATAAATATATTTTCCTGCGGTATTCCGGATTTTTCCGCCAGTTTCGCGTGTGTTTTCAGATGTCTGTATTCTCCATGAATAGGGGTAAAATATCTTGGTTTTACGAGATTGATCATCAACTTCAGCTCTTCCTTTGAAGCATGTCCGGAGACATGTATCTCCGAAACTTTTTCGTATTTGACATCAGCGCCCCGTCTCATAAGATGATTAATTATCTTTCCTATAGACCTTTCATTTCCGGGTATTGCCTTTGCAGAGAGGATTACTGTATCGCCATCCTTTATTTTTATGTGTTTATGCTCATCAGTGGCAATCCGCGACAGGACGCTCATGGGCTCGCCCTGACTGCCGGTGGTAATGATAACAGCCTCATGATCATTAATATCCTTAAGGTTTTCGAGCTTTATCCACGTATTCGGGGGCATCTTAAGATAACCCATTTCAAGCGCTATCTGGGCATTGCCTACCATGCTCCTGCCGCACATAACTACTCTCCTTCCGTGCTGCACAGCAACATCAATAGCCTGCTGTATCCTATGGATATTTGAGGCAAATGTGGCAATAATTATCCTTCCGGCCGCCTTTGAGAATATGTCTTCAAACGCCCTCCTCACCTCTTTTTCCGAAAATGTGAAGCCTCCCTTTTCAGCATTGGTGCTGTCAGAGAGCATCAGAAGTGTGCCATTTTCGCCATATTCAGAGAATTTGTGGAAATCCATCAGCTCGCCATCAACAGGCGTTGGGTCCAACTTAAAATCACCGGTATGAACTATATTCCCAAGCGGTGTATTTATTCCCAATCCTACGCCGTCAACAATGCTGTGTGTAACCCTTATAAATTCGACCTTAAATACGCCGAGCGTAATAACATCACGCGGTCTGACAGGCAAAAGAGTAATATCAGTCATATCATACTCTTTTAATTTTTCCCTCACAAGGGCAAGGGTAAGAGGCGTGCCATAAACAGGAATTTCGCGCCGCGCAACATCCGCATGGTTACGGAACTCCCTGAGCAGAAAAGGCATGGCGCCTGTATGATCTTCATGTCCATGAGTGAGAATAACACCCCTGACTTTTTCAATATTTTCGATTACATAAGAAAAATCAGGTATGACAAAATCAACGCCTAACATATCCTCTTCAGGAAACATCAGTCCTGCGTCAACTATTATAAGGTCATCGCCGTATTGAAATACGGTCATATTAAGACCGATTTCTTCAACTCCGCCAAGAGGTATTACAAGAAGTGAGTTATCGTTTATACTCGTCATCGGGAATCACAATGTTAACCATGCATATTACGCATTACCCAAATTCAGCGATAAAAGTTGTCATTCCGCACTCGATGCGGAATCCAGAGTCTTATGCATAGTTCCCTGCCTTCGCAGGGACAGCGTCTGGATTCCTGCTTCCGCAGGAATGACGAGTTTGTTTTATTTTACTAAGTTATCGCTGGATTTGGGTTATAATATCCTTATCACTGAATCTGAACTATCCGGGTTAATGGCTACCTCCACCTCTCAATAAGAGTCTCTATGGCTACATCGCCGTCAACTATCTGCTGAACTATTGATTTAGTTACGCACGCATCCATTTTTGACTGTCTGATATGAACTATCGAATCCACGATTTCAAAAAAAGCATCCACAACCTCAGGGTCAAACTGTTTGCCTCTCTGCTCTTTTATATAATCCAGGGCCTGTTCGATAGGCCACGCTGTTTTATACACCCTGTTGGATGTAAGCGCGTCAAAAACATCTGAAATAGCCACAATCCTTCCGGATACGGGTATATCCTTTCCTTTTAACGCAAATGGATAGCCTGTTCCATCCCATCTTTCATGATGGCTCAACGCAATCTCACGCGCCAGTTCAAGCATGGGCAGGGACGTTCCTCCAAGTATGCTTGCGCCCATGACCGTATGAAGTTTAACCACACTGAATTCATTCTCGGTAAGTTTGCCGGGCTTAAGCAGTACTCCATCCGGTATGCCTATTTTTCCGACATCATGCATTGGCGAGGCGTATCTCATCATGCTCGCCACTTCCCGGTTCACACCCAACTTTTCGGTGAGGATATTCACATAATCGGATATCCTTTCAATATGCCTGCCTGTCTCATCATCCCTGAACTCTGCTGCCTTGCCAAGTCTAATTACTATTTCAAGCTGCGTGTCTTCCAGCATCTTCATCTTTTCGAGAAGATTAACTTCCATAATATCGAGGGATTTATTCAGAAACTCATCCCGCTCTTTAATCTTAATCATGTTATACGCCCTTGCCTTCATCTCCTCAACAAAAAAAGGCTTGGTGATATAATCATCAGCGCCAATCGAGAGGGCGTGTATTATGCTTTCCTTATCAGTAAGCGCGGACAGGACAACCACGGGAAAATAGTTTTCCTCGCGTATCATCTTCAGTTTTTTCAGCACCTCAAAGCCGTCCATTACAGGCATCATAAGGTCGAGTATAAGCAGGTCTGGAAGTCCGTCTTTTTCTATCAGTTCAAAAAGTTCTTTTCCGTCTATTGCTGACTTCAGAACAATATTCGGATCGGTTTTAAAAACAGCTTCCACCAGTTCTATATTGGCAGAGACATCGTCAGCAACATATATGGTTCTTTGCATCAATTCCTCCGATTATAAAATACCGGCTAAAAACCCTTGCCGGAAAGTGTCCTGCCTAAAGGCTTGTTTCTAAGTCTCAAAGAATTAGTAACAACCGAAACCGAGCTAAACGCCATTGCCGCAGAAGCAATCATGGGATTGAGCAGCGGCCCTCCGAACGGGTAAAGAACCCCTGCTGCTACAGGAATGCCGACCACATTATAAAAAAATGCCCAGAATAGATTCTGTTTAATAGTTCTGATAGTAAACCTGCTTATCTTAATGGCGTCAACAACGCTTCTCAAATTCCCTCTTATAAGGGTTATATCAGAAGCCTCAATGGCTATATCCGTGCCAGTGCCTATTGCTATTCCTATATCAGAAGCAGCAAGGGCTGGAGCGTCATTTATCCCGTCTCCAACCATTGCTGTTATCTTGCCCTCGGTCTTAACCTTCTTAATAATATCTACCTTTTCATCAGGCATAACCCCTGCAAAGAACCTCTCTATTCCCGCATCCTTTGCAATAGCCCGTGCCGTGCTCTCGTGGTCTCCTGTAAGCATTATAACATCTATCCCCATCCCTTTAAGTTCCCTGATCGCCTCTGCCGAACCGTCCTTTATTTTGTCTGCGATAGAAAACACAACCTCCACCTTCCCATTCACAGCCATAAAAACAGGTGTTTTGGCTTCGCCAGCTATCTTTTGGCTCAATCCGGATAAAGAAGCAGTATCTATGCCCAGCCCTGATATAAGCCTTTCATTTCCAATTATAACCTCAGAATCTGTTTCAGAATCAAGTCTCTGCTCATCAGCGCTTAACCTGACTTTTGCCTTTATCCCGCCGCCTGGCATGACCGCAAAATCTGAGGGGTCATGCAGCTTCAACCCTTTTTCTGCAGCATACCTGACCACGGCCTGACCAAACGGGTGCTCTGACAATTTCTCTGCAGAAGCAGCCATCTGTAAAAACAGTAATGAACTATCGGCAGCAAGCGCTGGTTTTGTCGCATCTTCATTTGCAATACCTGTTACTGGCAACCCGCTACCATTAACTCTTATTATATCAACAACCTCGGGCTCGCCTTTTGTTATTGTGCCTGTTTTATCCATAACCACTGTGTTCAGCTTGTAACAAGTCTCCAACGCGCCGGCATCCCTGATTATTATACCATTTTCAGCTCCCTTGCCAGTTCCTACCATTATGGCCGTGGGCGTCGCAAGCCCCAGCGCGCAAGGACAGGCTATAATAAGAACCGCTATGAAATTCATCAAAGCTATGGCGAATGATTCACCTGGCATAAAAAACATCCATGCTGAAAAGGTTATGATTGCTACAACGATTACCACAGGCACAAACACTGATGCAATCCTGTCAGCCACCCTTTGTATAGGAGCCTTGCTTCCCTGCGCTTCTTCCACAAGCCTGATTATCTGCGACAGCGCTGTTTCACTTCCGATCTTCAATGCCCTCATCCTGAAACTGCCTGCCTTGTTTACCGTACCTCCAAACACCTTATGTCCCTCTGATTTTTCAACAGGAAGGCTTTCTCCTGTGAGCATGGACTCATCAACAGTTGAATAGCCGTCAATCACATCTCCATCCACAGGAATACGCTCTCCAGGCCTTACTATAACAATATCTCCAACCATTACCTCTTCCACAGGCAAAATGCTTTCTTTATCATCCCTGATAACAGTAGCCTTTTTTGCCTGCATGCCAAGAAGTTTTCTTATTGCCTCTGATGTCCTCCCCTTTGCCCGAGCCTCAAGAAGCCTGCCAAAAAGAATAAGTGTAATAATAGTGGCAGATGTATCAAAATAAACATGGGGTGTAATGCCTCCCTCGAAAAAAAACCATGGCATAAATGTGGCGGCCACGCTGTAAATATAAGCCGAGTTGGTGCCGATGCTGATAAGGGTATTCATGTTCGTCGTGCCATGCCTTGTTGCAGACAGGGCTGCCCTGTGAAATCTCATGCCGCTCCAGAACTGAACAGGTGTTGTAAGAAGAAACAGAACTATCCAGTTTGACAGGAGAGGAATGTCGATCATGCTACCGGCAATTACAGGGATAGTGAAAGCAGCGCTCACAACGAGCTGGTTTTTAAGTTGCCTGTATTCTTCTTCCCTCCTGTTCCTCTCAGCATCCATGACTTCTGTTGTAAGTTCTTCCGCAGTATAACCTGCGTCGCGTACTATCTTTTTAAAATTTTCAAAGCCTGTAATGGTTGGCACATATTCAACTGACGCCTTTTCCGCAACAAGATTGACTGTTACACCCAGGACACCATAAATTTCTTTCAACGATTTTTCTACTGCGCTGACGCATGCGGCGCAAGTCATCCCCCTTACCCCGAAATCTTTTTTTACGGTCTGGACACCATAACCTTCATTTATAATCGCATCGATAAGAGTCTGGATGGAAATGGGATTATCAGAATCTGAAAATTCTACAGTTACCCTTTCAGCAGGCAAGTTTACAGCAGCAGTTTTTAAACCTTCGATCTTTTTCAGGGCCTTTTCAACAGATGATGAGCATGCAGCGCACGTCATGCCAGTAACAGGTATGTCTATTTTTTTAGGCATAATTTATAGTACTTATGTTAACCTGAAAACTGCAATCGTTGAGATAGTGCCATGAAAAGGAACCTCTTGTCAGAAACAAGCTTCTTTTCCAGAAGGGAACTTCTGGAACACGGGAAGAACATAATTCACAGAATCAAACAGTTTTCCCATATTATACCAACTTGCCTTTAGTCCATATTATCACAAAATGCCGAGTATTGATATTATTCCGGAAAATAAAAACCGTTTGATTAATCCGTCATTTCGAACACCCAACGGGTGTGAGAAATCTTTATTAGAAAACAGCAAGAATCCTCGCTTCGCTCAGAATGACAGAGAGTGTTGGCTCGGACTGACATTTTTCTAAATCTATTTATCGGCTACAATAAAAATCTTGACCAATAATCCCCTATTATAGGTAATATAGAAGCATGTTTGATCAACGGCACATATCGGAGAAATATTCTGCTTCTAAACAAATAGTCGTATATCATGGCGACTGCCTTAAACTACTATCCACAATTCCAGATGAGTCGTTGCAGCTTATTGTTACCTCACCTCCTTATAACATAGGGAAAGAATATGAAAAACGGCTTAAACTTGAAGATTATTTTGAGCAGCAAGCTGCTGTAATACGCGAATGCGTCCGCTGTCTCTCTCCCCATGGCAGTATTTGCTGGCAAGTCGGAAATTATGTTAACAATGGGAGCATAATTCCTTTAGATACCGTTCTTTATCCCGTTTTTACGAGTCTCGGCTTGAAAATGCGTAACAGAATTATCTGGCACTTCGAGCACGGCCTGCATTGTAGCCGTCGTTTTTCAGGGCGTTATGAAACGATAATATGGTTCACCAAAACAGAGAATTATGTATTTAACCTTGATCCTGTCAGAGTACCTCAAAAATATCCTGGGAAAAAATATTTTAAAGGCCCGAATGCCGGAAAATATTCATGCAATCCTCTTGGGAAAAATCCAGGAGATTTTTGGGTCATCCCCAATGTCAAAAGCAATCATGTTGAAAAAACAGAGCATCCATGCCAATTTCCTGTAGAACTCATTGAACGACTCGTTCTTTCGTTGACCAACGAAGAAGATTGGGTTTTTGATCCTTTCCTCGGAACAGGAACATCAATTATTGCAGCCATCCGCCATAACCGGCGCGGGATCGGCGCAGAAGTCATGGCCCAATATGTCAGACTTGCAAAACAAAGAATAGGTAAAGAGATGGACGGGACACTAAGAACCCGTCCCATGCATCAGCCTGTTTACGATCCTATTTTGGCAGGCAACAGCTTGACTGTTGCTCCATGGTCAAAAAAGGATAATTCAGACCAACCCCTTCTAATCAAAGAAAAGAAGCGGAGATATGTTGCCAAATGAAGATTATTGAAACATACTCCCATCTGAACGGTCTTGAATTTCTTCTTGTCCATAAACCCGAACTTTGGGAAGAAATTCAGCGTGTTATTAAATCTGTTGATGCAGCAAAATGCATGACAAAAATATCAAAAGAAAAGACTATGAAAGGCAAGATTCTTTGCAGCCCTATAAATTTAAACAGGAACTTTGATAAACTTCTGAAAGAAAAAGGATGGAATGAAAGCAGGGTCAGCTATTGGGTGACCAAGAGCGAAAAATTAATTCGCAAGACTCTTACTATGCCGCCTGAGCAACAAAAGAAAGAAATCGAATCGGCAGGAGAATCGCCTATCTTCAGCTATAATCAAACTGATTTTGTTAAGGACAGAGTTGCAGTTGAAGTCCAGTTCGGGAAATATTCTTTTGTGGCATATGATTTGTTTGTCAAACATCTTGCCTTTTATATCGGCGATCACATTGATGTCGGCATCGAAATCCTACCTATGAAATATCTTCAAAGTCAGATGAGTTCCGGTGTCGCTTATTATGAAGGCGAGATATACAACGTCGTAAGGCAGGGGCGAGGAGTACCGGCTGTGCCTTTAGTCATAATCGGAATAGCCCCATAAATTAATAACTACAGATGTCACTTCACTTCACAAAATTGCGGCGATACGGCCGACTCCCCGTGATCCGCAGCGTTGCTGCGCTACTGCTCTGCTATTCTTTTGCTATTATCCATTCACCGCACTTTGGGTGTTAAATTAATCGCTGCAAACATCAAAACACCGTAAATCTGAAATATTTTTTCGGGTTCGCTTTTATATCCTTTGTCAATTCATTGATCTCGCCGGTCAGCCCTTTGAGCTGGGATATAATTTCCCTTATTTCAATAGCAAGATCCTTGTCACTTAAAAAGGCGCCTGCCACGCCTTCACCTGATTCAACCCTTTCAAGGACAGAAGAGAGCTTTACAGAAGCCTTATTAAGATTTTCGTACAAAGCCGGGTCTTCAGCGAGCATTTTGAGAGAGCCAGAACCCTCATTAAGCTTTTTTGCAAATGTTTCCATGGACGCGCCGGTTTCAAGCAGTTTGTCCGCTCCTCCATCCAGCTTAGCTACCAATTTCTCGGCAGAAGATGTGGTTACCAAAAGTTTATTGTAAAGCACGGGATCTTTTATAAGCATACCCATTGTCCCTTTTTCATTATTAATGTCTTTCAATATTAGGGTGAGATTCTGCGTGATCTCCTTTAGATTGTAATAAACCGCTGGATCCGAAAGAAATTTGGCGATTGTCCCCTCGCCTTTTTCGATGCTCTCGATAAGCTTTCCCATTTTCTCCATAAAATCGTTCATTTTCTTTATGGAAACCGCGCCAGCCTCCATCACCTCTTTTAAGTCTACTTGAGGACTTCCCTTAATCATATCACCCGCACGGGCTGGCTCAGCATCCGGAGATCCCAGAGACAGTTCAACATACTTATCTCCTAAAAGACCCATTGTAAGGACGCTCGCCACAGAGTCTTTTTTAATAAACGTCAGTGCGTTCCTGTTAATAGAGATGTCAACGATTGTCCCGTAATCCGGATGAAGCTTTATTGTCTTTATGGAGCCGACCTCCACCCCTGAGAGCCAAACAGGCGCCCCCTTTCTCAATCCTTTAACATCGGTTATCTGTGCCTTGAGATCCACCTTAGGGGATAAAATATCCTCTATGCTGCCAGCAAGAAACACTGATATAAAAAGTATAAACAGGGCAACGGTTACAACTGCCCCGACCTTAAGCTTTGACCACATCATCTGTTTTGTATATTCAAACATCCGCCCCTCCTCCTAAACAAAAGTTCAGTTCGCTTAGAAATATCCTGATGTCGGTAATATCAGCATTCAAAAACCCTTCCCTGTTGCCGTCAAATACAATCATCCCATCCTTAATAAAAATAAATCTTTCAGCAACCTTCATGGCATCTGAAACCTTATGGGTCACAATCATGAATCCCCTTTTGATTTCCTCAGCCATGCCGTCTTTTGAAAGCTCTAAAATAAGCCTGCAAATATTATCAGCATTTACAGGATCAAGTCCGGATGTAGGCTCATCATACAGAAACATCCTTGGTTCAAAAGCCGCAAGAGACCGCGCAATAGCGACCCTTCTGTGCATGCCTCCGCTCAGTTCATCAGGCATAAGCTCCAGCGCGTGTTCCACGCCGACCGTCCTCAGCAATTCCCGCACTTTAATGTCAATCTCATCCTCTGACTTAGCTGTATATTCCCTCAAGCAGAAGGCCACGTTTTCCTTTACGCTCAACGAATCAAACAGGGCGCCTTCCTGAAAAACAATGCTGAATTTGAGCCTCACATCCCTTAATTCTTCCTCTGTCTTGTCAGTTATATCCTCATCGTCAATCATTATCCTGCCTGAATCAGGCCTTAAAAGCCCCATTATCAGTTTAAGGATTGTGGTCTTTCCCTCCCCGCTGCCTCCGAGTATGGCGACCTGTTCATTCAATCCAACAGAGAAACTTACGTCTTTAAGAATCTGTCTTGCGCTGTATGAAAAACTCACGTTATCAAATTTAATCATACTGAAAAACCCAACACATAAAGCAATATCCGTGTAAGCATAAAATCCGTAACTATTATCGCTATTATTGATGCGACAACCGCCCTTGTTGTTGACTGCCTTAGTCCAATCGCCCCTCCCTTTGTGGAAAGCCCGATATAACAGCATATGCAAGCTATAAGATAACCAAAAACAAAAGGCTTTACAGAACCGGCAAAGACATTTTCGAATATTAAAATATCGGATATGGAGCTCCAGTAAAACGTACCGCTTTGCTGACTCACGAATACCGTTATATAATATCCTCCAAGCAACGCAAAGGCATCTCCGATAATAGTAAGGGCTGGCAGCATGATAATCGAACTTATTATCCTCGGGGTAACGAGCTTTTTTACAGGATCAACTCCAAAAACCCTGAAGGTGTCAACCTGATGCCCTATAACCATTGAGCCAAGCTCAGACGCCATTCCAGCGCCTACCCTTCCGGCAAAGACAATCGCGGCAACAACAGGACCCAATTCCCTCACAACCGAGATGCCCACAATCATGCCAGTGTACATTTTGAGTCCGAGCCTCGAAAGCTCGGCAGACAATTGAAGGGAAAGCGCCATTCCCACAAAAAATGATACGAGAATTATTATGACGAAAGAGCCGGCTCCTGCATAGTCCATCTGCTCAATGGTATCCTTATAATAAAAAGGTTTTCTTACTATGCCGGCAAGACCCCTCAACGAAAGGATGTAGAAATCCTGAAGTTCCCGAAGCAGTTCCTTTGCCTTCAATCCATTATCCTTTTATTTTGGAAATATTGTATTTCTTCATGAGGGCGTGCAAATTGGTCCTTTGCATACCCACTTCCCTGGCAGCCTTTGATATATTCCAGTTGTTCCGCTCAAGTGTATTCAACAGAAAATCCTTTTCAATCTCTTCAACGGATTTAAATCTCAGATCCTTCTTTTTCATCTTCAGTTCTTCAAGTGTCTTTGGAACATCATCACGCATTTTTTGAAGACCGCCGATTGCGTTCAGGCTTTCTTTAAGACGCAGATTTTCTTCCATTAACCCCTTCTTTTCTATACATCTCTCCACCACATTTATCAGCACATCCGGGGTAAAAGGCTTTTCTATATAATCGTACGCGTCATATTTAAGGGCTTCGACAGCGGTCTTAAAAGTCGCGTAGCCTGTGATAATTATCACCTCTGTCTCATTCCACTCTTTTTTAATCTCCTTTAAAAGCTCCATACCTGTTATGTTCGGCATAATAAGGTCGGTCAGCACCAAGTCAAAAAAGCTTGTCTTCAGCTTTTTCAGGGCGTCGCTGCCATCGTTCGCTGTTTCAAGGGCATAATCCTTTGACGAAAGAATTCTTATGCAGCTCTTCCTGACTATTTCTTCGTCGTCAACTATAAGTATCCGCCTGTTAGTGGCTGTCACTCCTCAAGAACCTCTTTTATTCTTTCAATCAGCTTATCCGGTGTAAATGGTTTTTCGAGATAATGGGCAGCGCCTGACGATATGGAATCAACGATGTGCTCAATAGTGTCATAGCCCGTCATTATAATTACCATCTGCTCCGGCCTCAGCCTTTTAATGTTCACAAGCACTTCTATGCCGTCCATTGCTGGCATCTTCAGGTCTGTAATCACAAGGTCATATTTCTTGCTCTCAAAAAGCTCAAGCCCTTCCTTGCCAGATCCCGCAATATCCACATCATAACCTTCGAGCATAAGGGATCTTTTGCAGCTTATTCTGACTATTTCCTCATCGTCGATTACCAGAATCCTGTAATTTGCCATTTTCCTCCCTTTATCAATACGCAAATCCAGCGATAAAAGATGTCATTCCGCATCCCCGATTACTTATTTCGAGGACAAGCTTCGCAGGAATGACAAATTTGCATGGTTTTGCCAAATTATCTCTGGATCAGGGCTTATATTCCATATCTTTGATGCCTGGTTCAATAAGCCTGTCTTAATGCCTCATTTACATCTTCCTTTATCAATTTTAAAACATCCGGCAGGTTTATGGGTACGTCGTTTAATTCTGCCTTCAACTCCCTTGTATCAAGTTTATATGAAAATCCGTTTTTTTCATAAATCAGATAAAAATCTATTTCCGGATGACCGCTAATCAGGACTGCCATTGTCGCACCAATATCTCCGAGAGGCTTTATATCTATGTGGCTCAAGGAAAATTCAGCATTTATTACAGTGCCTTTGCCGGGTTCTGAGACAATAGCGAGACTCCCGTCGCACTCCTGAGCAGCCTGCGCAAGGAACGGGATGCCAAACCCGAATTTTCTGCCGCATCTTATGTCTGTCTTTGTCGTGAAAAAAGGATCTCTAACCCTTTTAACGGTTTCTTCATCCATCCCCTTTCCGTCATCCTCTATACGCAGGACAAGCCTGTCATCAGGCTCTATCACAAGGATTTTTATCTGTATATTACTTGCGCCAGCATCTATTGAGTTTTCAGCGATATCAAGTATATGCAATGAAAAATCTTCCATTTACTCCCACTCAATCCGTCTTTTGCCCTTAAGCGCGGCCATTATTTCATCAAAGGTTATCTCCTCAAGGAAAAAAGCCGTTGTCCTTCTCCCGATATCATTGAGATGATGGGCATCAGAGGATGCTATAAATGGCAAATAAGCGTATTCCCTAAACCTCGCTTCAGCCCGCTGCCGTCCCGTATTGCGGGAAATCTCTATAGCATCAAACTCCATGTCCTCAGAAATAATTCCGAGCTGGGATATAACGCTGAATGATTCCCTGTCTATATGGCTGGCTACGGCTATGCCGCCAATATTGTGTACAGTATCCACTATATTTTTTACGGAAAGGCTTGTCGCGCCAAAAAAAAATCTCCTGTTAAACTCCATTATCTCGTCATTCTCATTGACAACAAGCTGGTACCCGTGCAGTTTAGACGACTCTATCCGGTCAATATAATCAGGCAACGCAGCATAAACAATTTCCTGCATCTTCAGGGCATCTTCAGAAGACCTAAAAATAGCGAGCACGTGCGCCTCCTCATAGGATGTTATTTCCATGGCAGGCAAAACCGTTATGTCTGTGTTCCCGGCTATTTTCATAGCAGCCTCAATATTTTCCGCGGAGTTGTGATCAGATATTGCTATAATATCAAGCCCTTTTTTAATTGCCGCATCTATAATACGCCGCGGGGTCATATCCAGTTCAGCACACGGGGACAAGCAGGTGTGGATGTGCAGATCCGCAACAAATCGTTTCATCTAAGCAAGCTATAAAGTAATCCTGCAATCTCAAAGGTGGTCTGGGGGGTGGACATAATTGTAATGTTTTGTGCTTCGGCTTTTTTGATAGTGTCGGGCTCCGGATGCCTGTTGTTTGATATAACGATTCCGGGAATCCCTTTTATAGCTGCAACTGCCACAATATTAGGGTGGGTCTGGAGCGTTATCCACAATTCACCGTCGTGGCTGTTTGCCATGACATCGGAAAGCAGATCGCTTATATAACATCCATTGACATCTTTTTCAATATCGCCCTTGACTTCAATCCTGAATCCAAGTCTTTCAACAATGTCGTCGAGTTTCACCATTTTACCTCGCTTTTACAAAGATGGTGATTTCAAGGGTAGTTCCTTCGCCTACCACAGAGTCAATTTTAAGCATATCAGCATTTTTTTTGATATTTGGCAGGCCCATGCCAGCGCCCCAGCCAAGTTCCCTTACCCATTCGGGCGCGGTAGAATAACCTTCCTTCATCGCAAGCTCAATATCCTCTATGCCCGGCCCCATGTCAGTAAAAGTAAGTTTTATCTCTTCATTGCTTATATAATAATACATTGTTCCTGCAACCGCGTGTATTATCACATTCATCTCAGCCTCAAACGCGGCGATAGCAGTTCTTTTCACAACATCTTTTGAAATATTGAGCTTGGTCATGGAGTTCTTCAACTCTGTGGAAGCTGCGCCAGCATTCGTAAAATCCCCGCCCATCAGTTGAAAGCAACCCTCTGTTAAACTAGTAGTATTCATTTTTATCCTTCTAACCCCGAACGCCTTTTTTAGTCACCCACATTGACCGGCAATCTTATAAAAAAACTCGCCCCTTTTCCGGCTTCGCTTTCTACGGAAATCTGTCCTCCGTGCTTCTTAATAATACCATAACTCACTGAAAGTCCGAGACCTGTGCCCTTGCCCGGTGGTTTGGTAGTGAAAAAAGGCTCAAATATCTTGCCCTGAATATCTTCTGCTATTCCAGGGCCTGTGTCACTGAACTGGAGTTCTAAAAACCTCTCCCCGTCTTCAATCAGTCTTGAAGATACTGTTATCTTCCCTTTTTCCTCCATGGCATCAGCGGCATTTATCAGAAGATTCAGAAAAACCTGCTGAATCTGGTTAGCGTCAATGCTTATTTCCGGAATAGATTTGTCGAACCTGACATCAAACTCAATATTATAAAATCTTGACTGATTTCTCACCATAGAAATGGTATTTTCCACAAGGGTATTCACATCCACCATCGTATTTTCCGAAGCGGTCTTCCTCGAAAAGCCCAGCAATCCCCTGACAATCCTCGAACATCTCTCAGCCTGTTCTATAATGACATTCAGATCCTCTGCATCCTGAGCATTTTCCGGAGGGATGCGCTTGCGCATTAAATGGGCAAACGTCACCACGCCCGTCAAGGGACTGTTAAGTTCATGAGCAACGCCTGCTGCCATTCTGCCGAGGGATGCGAGTTTCTCGGCATTGATAAGCTGCTCCTGAGCTCTCACAATTTCGGCTGTTTTTTTATGCACCTCATCTTCCAGCGCCCTTGTCCAGTTGTCAGTCCTGTCTTTATACTGTTTCAGATCTTCTGCCATTGAGTTGAAAGATTTCGCGAGCATTCCAAACTCATCCTTCTGATTTAAATCTATCCTGTAATCCATGTCACCCTTTGATAATCTGGACATGCCCTCAACAAGACTGGAAACAGGTTTCGTTATAAAGTTGTAAAGAATCAGGCACAAGAGAAAAGATATTGTCAAAACAAAAAAGCCGCCGTAAAAGAGAACCAATTCAAGAGGTATATTCGGATTTTGCGTTATGAAAAGGTAGGCAACCAGTAGTCCGACAAAAAGCATCATACTTCCTATGGACATTATAAGTTTGCCGGTAAGTGTCTTTAATGATTTTTTGTGCATTTCTATAAATAATACTCCTATAAGAATGTTAAGTCAATTTTTAAATGCAGTTTAATTGTACTCATATTTAGCCTTTAACTGTCCGCATGCAGCCAATATATCCTCTCCCCTGCTTTTTCTGATAATGGCGGTTAATTTGCCTTTCAGCAGAATGTCCTGAAAATTTAAAACCCTGCCATCCTCAGGCCTCTCAAATTCAGAACCAGCAACAGGGTTAAAAGGGATGAGATTAACTTTCGATGGTATGCCCTTTAAAAGGCTCACAAGCCTTCTTGCGTCTTCTGGCGTGTCATTAACCCCTTTTAAAAGCACATATTCAAATGTTATTCTTCTCCTTGCAGAAAGAGGGAATTTCCTGCAGGCGCCAAGCAGTTCCTTAATAGGATACTTCCTGTTTACAGGCATTATATAATCCCGCACAGCATCCGTCGTTGCATTCAATGATATTGCGAGGTTCACCGCAGGCGCTTTTTTTGAAAGCTCGATAATCTTAGGAGCTATCCCTGCTGTCGAGAGGGTAACCCGCCGCGGCGAAAACTTCATCAAATCCTTTATCCTCCATAATGCCTCGACAGTATTCTCAAAATTCGCGAGAGGCTCGCCCATGCCCATAAAGACTATGTTGGTAATCTTCACCGGAGAAATGATTCTGCTGACTGATATAATCTGATCAACTATCTCATGAGGTTTCAGATTTCGCTTAATCCCCAATTTTGTGGTCAAACAAAACCTGCAGGACATGGCGCAGCCGGCCTGTGATGATATGCAAATAGTAATACGGTCTTTGTCCGGTATAAGAACGCTTTCTATTGTCTCAGCGTCCTCAAGACCAAAGAGGAATTTTTCAGTGCCGTCCTCTGAGGTCTGCCTTTTAAGAAGATCGAGATTGCTTATATAGGCCTGTTCAGAAAGACTTTTGCGCAGATCCTTAGAAAGTTCCGTTATGTCTTCTATTGAAACAGCATACCTTTCATAAATCCATCTTAGCATCTGTCCTGCCCTGAACAAAGGCATGTCTGCCTGTTGAACAAATGAATTCATATCCTGCCTTGAAAGCGATTTGAGGTCGATTTTCATGTTAAATTGCCATTAACCCTTCTATTGAGCAATCGCAAATCTGCCTTTATTATGCCCCAAACTTCTTTAATCTCAAGGAATTCGCGAGCGCCAGCGGCATTATGTTTATTGCCGGGAATATGCCGAGTTCGCCTTTTGTGCACTCACGCTCTGAAAAAGCGGATGACAATCCGCCGAGCACATACGGCGACTTTAAAAGCAACGGCACAGGATGCCAGCTATGGGCCTTCAACAATGCGGGCGTTGAATGGTCTCCGGTAATAACAAGGACATCCGGATTTAATTCAAGTATCTGCGGCAAAAGCATGTCAAATTCTTCGATCCTTTCTGTCTTGCCTTTGAAATTTCCGTCTTCTCCGTACGAGTCAATCTTCTTGACATGAATGAAAAAGAAGTCATAATCATTATATTTTTGCTTTAAAAAACTTATCTCATCCTCCACACCCCCTTCAACAGCAGGTGTTTCCATGCCAACAAGCCTCGCAAGCCCTCTGTACATGGGATAGACAGCTATCGCAATAGACCTTAATCCAAACGCCTCCTCAAATGTGGGGATATGCGGCATGCCTGAAAAACCCCTTGTAAGTATATAATTCGCCTTTTCCTCGTTATTAAGCGCTCGATGAGCATTTTCGATTAATTTTGCTGCTATCCTTGCAACTTTTTCAGAGCTCTTTGAGACCGGTGTAGGAGACAGAGGCGGCTTGCCCTCGTTTTGCGGATCAGTATCAGGGATTATTCCTGCATCAGGCTCAAGCGGTTCAGGGAATCTCATTAAAACAGCGAATCTGTGCTCCATGCCCGGGGCAAAGATAAGTTCAACATCATCTATCCTGCCTATCTCCTTTTGCAGTCTTTCAGTCAGTTTTCTGCTCTGTTCCGTTGGTATTCTTCCAGCACGCCTGTCTGTAATTAATCCATCCTTGATAGTCGCATAATTGCACCTTACCGCAACGTCCGTCTTTTTAACCTCGAGCCCAAGCCCAAGCGCCTCCAATATCCCCCGCCCGATCTGGCATTCTATCGGGTCGTATCCGAAAAGGCCGAGATGCCCGGGGCCGCTGCCGGGTGTTATTCCATATGCAACAGGAACATGCAGGCCGCAGGCAGATTCCCCCGCAAGCGCGTCAAGGTTTGGGGTATTGGCTGTTTCAAGTTCGGTTTTCCCGTTTAAAGGCAGGCCGCCCACACCGTCAAGCACGACAAATATTATCTTTGAGCTATTCTTCTGAACCAATGATTTTATAAGCTTCTGCATGTTAGCCTCCCTGAATCTGAGAATATAAAAATAATAAAGTAATAAATCAGCGTTTGGCAACCTAAAACAGCAGGGATATGCAATGGAGGGATTGTTTTCACCTTAAAATCCCACCATAAGGGAGATTTTTTATTGCCTTTTGTGTTTTTTTAAACATAAATGTTTCATAGCTTTACATAGTTGCATGGCCAGATAAAAGACTTTATAATCCGCAAGTTATAGAAACAATCCAATAAATCAGCCAGTTCTCTATAAAAATTGCCTGTCCCTTTTACCGCGCTTCTTGACTGGATGTAACCTTTTTGGTTACGATTAAATTGTGATAGCTTCGTTTGCTCACAAGGGACTGGAGCAGTTTTATCTTACCGGAAGCGCTGCCGGGATTCAGGCTATACACGCCAATCGGTTGAAGTTGATACTTGCCGTGCTTGACGCCGCCAATTCTATCGAGGGTATTAGGCTGCCGTCCCTTAAACTGCATCGCCTCAAAGGAGATAAAAAGGACATTTGGACTGTTACAGTACAAGCAAACTGGCGCGTAACTTTCCGTTTTGTAGACGGTAATGCTGAAATTGTTAATTATGAAGATTATCACTGAGGAGGTGTTAATATGAAGATGCACAATCCCTCACATCCCGGAGAGGTTTTGAATGAGCTTTGCTTGAAGCCGCTGGGCATGTCTATAACTGAGGCTGCTGAAAGGCTCGGCGTTACACGCAAGACCGTATCCAAGATTATTAACGGTCATGGCTCTATAACCCCTGAAATGGCATTGAGGCTTGAGATAGTTTTTGGTTCTACAGCGCAAACATGGTTGAACATGCAGATGGCCTTTGACTTGTGGCGCATAAATAAAAAGCGCAAAGAGCTAAAAGCGACTCTGCACCCTGTTGCTGCATAGCCATAACCCCGGCTGAAATTTAAACTTGCAATGCTATGATCTCTGATTGCACATTTTCATGCATAGTGCACAACAAAAAAATTGTCATTTCGACCATCGGGAGAAATCCAAGATTCCTCACTGGCACACTCGCTTTGCTCAGTGCATAGTTTATTCAGAACGATAAGGAAAGATTCCTCGTTACACTCGGAATGACAGAGCTGGGAGACGGAATGACAGAGCGGGGGGCAGAATGACAAAAAGTGGTGGGCGGATTGCCATTTTTCTATGTCTATTTTTCGGTAATAGCCTGTTATCTTTCGGCAGGCTCAGGTATTTTTTGAAGCCTTATATTTGCGGATGCGACAACAAAAAAGGGGCGCTGTTTAAAGCGCCCCTGTCTGCCTTTAAAAAGATGCTACGGAGCAGCGGTTATTGTTATTAATAACGATACCCTGACATTGTTGGTTTCAGTATGTTCTATTACCACGTTTTCATTATCCGCCTTTGCTAT
>JBBILM010000025.1:0-20665 GCA_037444915.1 Nitrospirota bacterium
AGCAATAGATAATTTCAATCTGAATTGTTATTATATCAGACAAAAATATTTATTTATTAAACAATATCATTATCAAGGGGGGCTATCATGAAACCATCAAATGAGCTTGAACTCAGCGTGACAAAAGACGGACAGGAGATGATCAAAAAAGCCCGTCAGGACGGCGTAGAGACTGTCTGGGACCGGTATGATGCTCAGTCAAACATTGTTCTCATTGCGAAACAGGCTTAAGCTGCCGCATATGCATGATGGGGCCATGCCGTATAAATCCAAAAAACCCTGATGAAAAAAAGGCGTGTGCGGAGCAGACGCCAATATTATAGTGGCAAGAAATTTACTGCGCATGATAGCTGCCGGGGCAGCATCTCACTCTGACCACGGGCGGGATTTAATAGAGGTATTGATGTCAGTCGGAAAAGGAAACGCGCCGGGTTATTCGATTAAGGAGAGCGCCAAGCTTCGCGCGCTTTCCGAGGAATTCGGAATAGAATGCGCTGACAAGGACGATCTCGAGATAGCAAAGGAATTGGCGTACACTCTCGAAGAAGAATACGGCACGCGCCAAAACTCTATCAGGATGATAAACAGGGCACCAGCGAAAAGACAGGAGATATGGCAGGGGTTGAACATTATGCCGAGGGGAATAGACAGAGAGACATCAGAGTCTTTGCATCGCACCCATATGGGCGTGGACAATAGCTGGACTTCCCTTTTGCTGCAAGGACTCCGCAATGCGCTTGCTGACGGATGGGGAGGCTCAATGATAGGCACTGATCTTTCGGATGTGCTGTTCGGAATCCCGGCGCCAAGGGAGAGTTATGTTAATCTTGGGGTTTTAAAGGAAGACGAGGTAAATATCATTCTGCATGGCCACAATCCGGTTGTTTCCGAGATGGTCTTTACTGCTTCAAAGGACAGCAGGCTTCTGACTCTGGCCAAGGAAGCAGGCGCAAATGGAATAAATCTGGCAGGCGTATGCTGCACAGGCAACGAAATCCTGATGCGTCAGGGAATACCAATGGCCGGCAATCACCTTATGACAGAACTGGCGCTTGTAACAGGCGCAGTTGAGGCCTTAATAGTTGACTATCAGTGCATCATGCCATCATTAGGCCAGATTTCACAGTGCTATCACACAAAGATGTTCTCTACCAGCGCCAAGGCTAAATTCCCCGGAGCCGAGCACGTCAAGATTACGCCCCAGAACGCCCTCGAAAGGGCATCATATCTTGTTGAAGCCGCGATACGAAATTTCCGGAACAGGAACAGCAGCCGCGTGCATATTCCGGCATCTCCGGTAAAACAGATTACGGGTTTTTCAGTAGAAACCATATTGGGAGCGCTCGGCAATAGCATAGAGCCGCTGATAAGCGTTATTAAAAGCGGCAAAATAAGAGGAGCTGTCGGCATAGTCGGCTGCAACAATCCGAGGATTAAACATGACAGCGCTCACAGGACTATTGTCCGCCGCCTTATTGCTAACGACATACTTGTTTTAGATACCGGATGCGTATCAGTCGCAACCGCAAAAGATAGTTTAAAGACCCTTGAAGCAGCGCAATTGGCAGGCCCGGGATTAAAAGAGGTTTGCCTTTCTCTTGGCATCCCTCCTGTTCTTCATATGGGATCATGCGTGGATAATTCGAGGATTCTGATGCTCGCTGCCTCGCTTGCCAAAGCCCTCGGCACTGACATAAGCGCTTTGCCTGTTGCCGCTGCAGCGCCTGAGTGGTATTCTGAAAAAGCTATAACCATAGGTTGTTACGCGGTTGCGAGCGGCATTACCACATTTCTCGGCCCAATGCCGCCGATAACAGGGTCAAAAGACATCGTGAGCTTGCTTGCCGGCGGATTGGACAATATTGTCGGAGCGCACTTTGAGGTTGACGCAGACCCTGAAAAGGCCGCTGACAAAATGATTAATCTGATCGAGAAAAAGCGCTCTGACCTGGGCCTGGATTCAAGGCCGCATTAATGCGGCCTCGATATATTTAACGAGTCCTTCGACAAGAAATATTATCGCCTCTGCGTCAAGGAATCTGTCTGCTGATGAGTCAAAAATTATCTTAATCTTTGACTCAAATTCGTTCTCATGAGGCCAGTACAATATAATAACCGGTATTTTTGGAAGAAGATCGAGGCTCCAGGCATTCTGCGCGGGAAAGTCGTCCCTTTTTTCCGCGCCAACTCGCTGCAGCGCCATTTCAGTACCCCTAAGATTATTATCAAACAATTCCTTTAAAGGGTCTTCGCAGTCCCGCTCAAATGATAACGCCTTTACCATGCCATCCTTTATTTCACTATAGGATATCCACCTGCCTGTTAAAGGGCTTTTTCCGGCTATCCTTATATAGTGAAGAAGCAATATCTTTATCCACGGTGTGATACGTCCGCCAGTTATAACATCTCCATCAGGAGATATTTCAAAATCCCTGCCGAGGCATTTTATCAAAAGCGAATCGCCTTTTAACTCAGCGCCTATGCCGCTCGCAATCTCTGAAAACTTTACGTGCTTAACTTCATCCTTCAATTTTTCTATCAGACCCTCCCGCCAGTCCGAAACAATGATAAGGCCCTGCATGTCATCAATCTCTTCAGGCGTAAGAAAAAGGCATTCCCTCAGTTGAGCCTCACCCTTAGTGACTGCAAGCGCAAAAGGCATACATGTTTTTTGCGGGCATTCCCCGCAATTTTTCCTCGGTAATTTCTTATAAAGCTCCAACGCGTTCAATTATTTTCTCCTTTCAAAAACATACGCGGCAATGGCCACAAAAATTACTGATAATATAACTATCGCGGCAATATCAAAACTTAACGGAAAATCATGCGTCAGCATTTTCTTTTCCGGGAACACCGCGTGTTTCAATGCATCCACTCCATATGTCAATGGATTTATCCTCGTAAAATAGCTTAATACCTGCGGAAGAAGTTTCACCGGATACATAGCGCCTGATAAAAAAAACATCGGCATTACTATAAAATTAATAATCACGCTAAAGCTCTCGAGATTTTCATAAAAAACCGCGATGAGTATTCCGAGCGTCGAAAGACAGAATGAAAGCATCAATGAAATGCAGAGCACGAGCGCTATCTGCTCTATGCCGAGTTTTAATCCAACAAACGGGAAAAGCATCAATATAACCACTGCCTGAATTGTTGAAACCACTGTGCCGCTTAACGCCTTTCCAATTACTATTGAAAATCTGGACACCGGCGCAACGAGCATCTCCTTCATGAATCCGAACTCCTTGTCCCATATTATTGATATGGATGAGAAAATGGAACTGAACAGGATAGTCATGCCGATTATGCCCGGAAATATGAATTGTATGTACGGCATTCCCATGTCCGGCGATACGAGCTTTGTCATTCCTCCGCCAACCAAAAACAGCCAGAGCAAAGGCCTCGCGATAGCGGAAATAAGCCTTCCCCTCTCCCGCACGAATTTAATGAACTCCCTCGCTACAATTACGTATATGGCGTTAATGTCGGATCTCATCCCTTTTCGAATTTCCTTCTGTATGATCTTATGGATTCCTTAAGCTCGTCTCCTCCGGATACGCTCTCAGCCCTTATTGCCTTGCCTGTAAGCTTCAAAAAGACATCATTCAGAGTCGGCCTCTGAAGCCTTACAGAAATTACTTTATCGGATAGTACGCTTATGAGTTCGGGAATGCAGGCGTCTCCGCGCGTGACCGAAATAAATATTTCCCCGTTTTTTTCTTCAGTCTCCAGATTCATTATATTTCTTATATCGCTTATCGCGCTCGCGTTGTCCCTTGTTTTGAGATAAATCACATCGCCGCCCACCATTTTCTTCAGTTCATCAGGAGAGCCGTGGGCTATTATTCTGCCCTTGTCAATAATCGCGATTTTATCGCAAATTTCAGCCTCCTCCATGTAATGCGTTGTCATAAATATAGTAACATCCTGTTTTTTCGGAAGCTCGGATATGAACTCCCAAAGATTAGCCCTGCTCTGAGGATCGAGACCAAGAGTCGGCTCATCGAGGAACAGTATCTTCGGCTGATGAATAATAGACCGGGCGACCTCAAGCCTCCTCTTCATGCCTCCGGAATATCTCTTAACAGGCTCATCCTTTCTGTCATAGAGGCTCACAAAATGGAGGGCTTCCTCTATCCTTGTTTTTCTTTCTTTTTTGGAGATATTGTAAAGGTAAGCGTGGAAGAGCAGATTTTCATATGCGGTAAGCTCCTTGTCAAGCGTGTTGTCCTGAAATACGATTCCTATTTTGTTTCTTACCTTTGAAGGCTCTGTCATGCAGTCATGTTCATCAATAATGGCCATGCCTGATGTAGGTGAAAGCAGGGTGCATAATATGTTTATTGTAGTGGTTTTACCGGCTCCATTGGGTCCGAGAAAGCCGAATATAGTCCCTTTTTGCACCTCAAATGATATGCCGTCAACCGCTGTAATGGTTCCGAATTTTCTTGTCAGAGACTCTACTTTAATTATGCCCATAATCCATATCCATTCAAACCGAACAATACATTTAACTCTGCCATTGAGCAAGCATAGATGCATGAATAGGCTGTGTTTGCAACACCAATCCCCTTATCAAGGGGGATTAAGCCGTCAATCTCCGATTCCTCGTTCTTACGCAGACTGCAATTGTGAATTAGTGCATTTCGTAAGATTATATTTGTTGCAATTCAAAGGATTTGAAGGCATCTATGTTTGTTATATTACAAATCAATTGTTAAAACGTCCTCTGCAAGCTTGCTCCACTTGTATTCTTCCCTGACAGCTATTGACTGCTGCCTGCAGGCATCCCTGAATTCCTTATTGTCAGCCATTCTGATAATAGCCCGCGCCAATTCATCACTATTGCCGCATGGAACTGTAATTCCCAAATTTCTTTTTTCTATTATGTCAGCCCAGCTATCACCCTCAGATGCAATAACCGGAAGTCCTGCCCATAGATAATCGAGTATCCGCGTCCTGAAAGAGAATCTCGTCTCCATGCTGTCATTATGAAGACTCACTCCAGCATCAGCCTCCAATAGATAATCGGCCCTCTCCTCATACGGAGTCCATTCGTTATTAACAAAGACAGATGAATCAAGGAGTTCAAGCCTTTTTGCCTCCTTTAAAAAAAACTCGACAACCGCCATTTTTTTGGAATCAGGACTCGGAGGATTTATTCCCGGAAAATAAGCTTTAATATCATCCCTCGTTGCCTTTATCTTTGCAAGGGCATTAAGAAGAGTATATGGATCAAACCAGTCCCATATCCCCCCGCCCCATACGAGCACGAAGTCGGTATCCTTTATTTTATCACCTCTCAGAACGCGCTTTTTCTTCACAGGCGATTCATCGGGAAGGCCAAAAGGAAGAATCCTGATATTGTTCAGCTTGTGAGCATGTCCTGATATGCATAATTGCCCTATTAAAAGGTCTTTCTGTTTATCATTGGCAACGAGGAATTCCTTTCCGAACCTCAGAAGAAGCTTCTGCCTGAGCCTCCATAAAATAAGCATAATCTGCCTTTTCACCCTTTGGTACTCTGAAACAGCCTTTTTTTCGAGAAACTCAAAGATAACCGGATCATACTGATCAACGATAATATGCTTTCTTAGAAGGACGGATATGAGAAGTGATAACGGTCTTCCGGGCATGATTACAATATCAGCCCACAATATCCACATTAAAAGGTTTAGTAAAGAAGCTCTTCCTGCGAAGCTTAAGGAATCCGGATTAAAACCGTGCTCAGTATATCTTGCGAGAATGGCTGTGGCATGTCCTTTTTCTGAAAGCGCATTTGCCATCTCCCAGTACCGGATGCCTGGTCCGGCCATTTTTCTGCCTAAAAAATCGTTGCAGACAAAAAGGATTCTCTTTCCATTATGAAGCGGCGTTTTCAACCTGTCCCTGTTTAGCGAACTTTCTCTTTTGGAGCCAGTCAAAAATACCTTCATAGGCGGCAATAAAGGCAATGAAAAAACCTACTGAAGGAAGATAAAGCCTGTGCTCAAATATGACATCGAGAATGGGCACAAAGCTGGATGTTGGAGAAAGCGTAACATAAAACCAGACAATGCCAAAGGGGATCAATCTCCAGCCGCGCTTAACGTAAATATAAAGAGCTGCGCAAATAACTATAATGTGGCCTATAAATGCAAGGATAGTCGGAAATTCAAACAGTGTTTGTGCAATCGGATAATCATAATCGAGATTTTGGTTGATTGGCAAAAACATAAGCCTTATGTATGTCCATATTACATTAAACTGGGTGAGCAGATATGTCCACGGCGTAATTCCGCCTTCACCGCTTATACCAAAGCCAGCGCCTTCAAGCTTGACCGTTGAAAGGAGAAACGCAAGCAGCAGCCATGATGATGCTATGGCAAGATGCTGCTTCCACCTGCCCAGTGATTCCTTTATCCTGCCTCCCGAAATAAATATAAAATCATATAAGAACAGCATTGCCGGAAGTGTTACGGCATGCTCCTTTGAACCCATTGCCAAAAAAGCCGTAAGTACGGCGCCTGCCAAATTCAGGACACTGCCTGTCCTATGCCATCTGATAAAAAGGAAAAATGTGGATAGATAAAAAAACGCTGCCAGCAGCTCGGTCCTGCTGATGATATACGTTACAGCCTGCGTTTGGATGGGATGAACCGCGAAAAGCAAAGCCCCAAAAAATGCCATCCTTTTTGATGAACTGCCATATTTATCATTCAATAAAGGCAGTTTAAGCGTATTATAAATAAGCGCGTAAACCAGAAGAGCGTTTAATATGTGAAACAGGGTATTAAATATATGCCATCCAATGACATTCAGGCCATTTATCTGATAATTGAGCAGCAGGCTCATGTTGACTACAGGCCGTGTGCTATGCAGTAATTTTTTGATATTATCGGCAGTAACATTTTTTATGTATGGATTTTCCACAATCGCGGGGTTGTCGTCAAAATGAAAGCTTGCTGTAAAGGTATTTGAATAAGCTATAAGTATCATCACCGCAATTGCTGCCGCTGCCATAAAATGGAAATTTTTATTTTCGAACAACTTTTCGAAAAAATCTTTCATATTATTCTCCTTCTCCTTGATTCATATTATTATATTCATCTATCTTCAATTGAAGTATGCCGATATCCTGCGCCAGTCTCTTGTTCTTGTCAGTCAGAGCCGACAAAACGACCGAAAAATGAAGATTAATGAGCAGGAGAAAAACAAAGGCGAGCAAAAACAGGAGCGACGGCGGATAATAAATACCTAACAGACCGGCAAAGAAATCGAGGGAGTATCGCGATACAGAAAAGAAAATAAGCACAACACTCGAAAACAGCCATAACAGCGCGTACCGCTCTTTCAGGACTCCTTTGCGGATCAATTCTATGACGCTGATTAATATGGCTATGCTTACAATTATTGATAGAAGATTAAGAATGTCCATTTTAAGTCCTCTTTTTAAACAGGTCTATCATCACTGCCAAAAACACCTTTATCATATAATAAACAGACCTGAACGGAGTTATGGATGATTTGCCCCCTTTCCTCTGCTGCATGCTTACGCCTGTCTCCATAATTCTGAAGTCCTGTTTATGGAGCAGGACAAGCGCCTCAACCTCAGGATAATCATCAGGGTACAAATCAGAAAAAAATCTGATCACTCTCCTGTTTACAGCCCTGAATCCTGATGTGGTATCCGTAATCTTCATCCCCAGAATCATGGATAACAACCACGAAAAAAAAGATATGCCCAATCTCCTGAAAAAAGGAGATTTATAATCAGCCTGCTCAAGAAATCTGGAGCCCACAACAACATCTGCCGCTCCTGTCTTCACAGGCATGACTATCTTTTCGATCTCCGATGCCTTGTGCTGGCCATCACCATCAAACTGTATGGCAATATCATAATCACCTAATTTAGCATATCTGTAGCCTGCTTGCATAGCTCCGCCAATGCCGAGGTTAAAAGGCAAAATCAAGGCCTTAATCCCGAGCCGCTTTACAATAAGAGAAGTCTTATCCCTGGACCCGTCATCTATTACGACTATGTCCGCCTCAGGGTAATCAGTCCTTATATCATTGATAACGCCTTCGATGCTCGCTTCTTCGTTATAAGCGGGAACTATAACTAATATTCTCATTCCTTCAGCGCCACCTCTGAAGCAGTCATGCCGAATTCCCTGAACAGCCTGTATATCTCAGACCTGTCAATTCTCTTTAATCCGGAAAACCTCCGTCTCTGTTTT
Organism: Nitrospirota bacterium; assembly: GCA_037444915.1. GTDB lineage: Bacteria > Nitrospirota > Thermodesulfovibrionia > Thermodesulfovibrionales > Dissulfurispiraceae > JBBILM01. Next base: position 8,223 of record JBBILM010000025.1, read on the forward strand.
ATGACATTAGGCAGAGCGATTATTGCAGAGCGCCACGCCTTCAATAATATAGCGACGGCACGAAAAACTGAGTATTGGCTCGAAAAACGGGCGCTCGCCCCTTTTCCTGTCAGTGCGCCGTATAATTGCAGCATCAGCCGTTTGGCAGTATAATAAGGACTCGCCAGAATCATCTCGACAGGGAAATACTTAAGCATAACCCATATCCTGTTTCTTTCAACTAAAAATGCCTTCAAAGGCGAATAAGCCTCTGTTGAAGATGAATATTTGTGATAAACCACTGCATCCGGTACATAAAGGCATCCCCATCCGGCAAGTCTCCCCCTCAGGCCGATATCAACATCATCGGCATACGCAAAAAACTCTTCATCAAAAACACCTATTTCTTTTATCATTTCTTTTCTGTAAAGCGCTGCGCAGCCACTCGGCATTAATGCCTCTGTCAAATCATTGTACTGTCCTCTATCTTCCTCAAGACGCCCCTTTCCCCTCGCAAGACAATCCCTGTATATAATCAGACCAACATTGTCTATTATATCAGGCTTATAATAGGAAAGTATCTTTGATGCGAACATTCCGGCATCGGGTGTTTTTTCGGCTATTCCGATCAGATTTTGGAGCCAGTCTCTGTCTGCCCTGGTATCGTTATTAAGAAGCGCAAGATATCTGCCTTTGGCAATGCCTATTCCGGCGTTATTTCCGCCCGCGAATCCGAGATTCGAAGTCAATTCAGCAAGTCTTACTTCAGGAAAGGCATGCCTTATAAATTCAAGTGAGCCGTCGGTTGAACCATTATCAACAACAATAACCTCAAAGTCCCTGAAACTTTGATTCCTTAAAGATTCAAGACACTCCTCCAACAGCTTTTTTCCGTTCCAGTTCACGATTATGACAGAGACAAGCGGTGATACATGTTGATGATTTTTCAAAAACTTTTCCATTCTGTTTTTAATTCTAACATAACGGAAATTTGAAAATCAGGGTTTTAGAGTGATATATTATCTCAAAAAAATATCTCGCGTTTCAGAAATAACTGCTTCCCGAAGATGAGAACCATTTCCAATATCATTTTAACTATTGTCATCTCTTTATTATCGCTTATGTCTTTCGCGAGAAATATTTTATGGAATGATGAAATATCGATCTGGAAGGATGTTATCCATAAGTCACCAATGAAAGCGAGAGGTTATAATAACCTCGGAGTTTGGGGTTATTACCCTGCTGGCCGGTATGAAGAAGCGATTCAGTCATATTATTCTGCCGTCAGATTGAATCCTGATTTTATCGAAGCGTACATCAACCTCAGCAGCGTTTACGCGATTCAGAGGAGGATGGATGATGCAGAGCAGGTTTTGCGGACATCCCTCGATATAAATCCCAACTATGCGCTTACTTACAATAACCTCGCAAATATATATTACGAAACAGGCAGAATTGATACAGCCGTAGAACATTATCAGAACGCAATAAGATTAAAACCAGATTTCCCCGAAGCCCACAATAACCTCGGACTCGCCTACGCTTCAAAAGGACGGACAGATGATGCTATAAGGGAATTTCAGAAGGCTATTGAACTAATGCCTGATTATGAAAACGCTCACAGAAACCTGAAATCAATTCTCATAAGACAGGAGCAATAAAACATCGTTTAACCCAAGAAATACTTTTACTCGAAATCCGCGTAAATCTCTCCGAAATTAATTCCGGCTATTCTCATCCGCCCGTAAGTATTGCGGCATGAAAGCTTTGCCTCCTGAAATTCCTGGTTATGGCCCCCATTTTTAATCGCAACATACGCCTCTATAAATGCCGCAAGATTGTCCGAGGCCTTGACCAGTTCGCCGTCGCGCGGATTATACCTGTCGCGGTTATACTTTGCGCTGATTTCATCACTCGCAACCCGTTTAACCCTCTTATCAATCCTGACAATGCTGTAAAATTCATTTTCGGTAAACATCCTTACTTCATCATGCCACTGTCTCGGAATCAGGCTGTATATCTCCTTTTCCATCTGCTCCTTCTCATACTGCTTAATCAAATCGCCAAGTCCGTCTATCGCCCTTTTAACAGGAGAAATTATATCGCGCGTGAGCACTTCGGGAAGGTCGTGAAACAATCCTGTAAAATAATTGTTAACGCATCTTTTTTTACACGCGCCTATTTCGAGAGAAAAAAGATACGAAAGATTGGCTACAAAAAGGGAGTGTCCTATAACGGATGTCTTGGGAATCCTGTGAAGATTCGCCCATCTCGTCTGAAATCTCAACTGGCCGCACAGGTCAATGAAATTTTTATAATTGACATGCTGCATAAGCTGCGACATTCCTTTCAGGTCAGCGAATTCCTCCTGCTTGGACACGATCGACTGCTTAATAACGTCCATCTCATAACCTTCGGGATTCGACCTTTCGAGTATGTTAAATTCCCATTTTGTCGCGTAAAAATGCGATGCATCGAGTATTCTCCTGTTCAACCCTTCTTCTTTCTGCCTGAAAAACTCCCTGAACCTTTTGCAGAAATCCCGGCCAAGAGGCGAAATAACCGGTTCAATCTCTTTATACACCCAGTCGCTCAGTTGTCTGTACCTTTCTGGGTCCTGTTTTATTCGATAAAAAATCGGGGGCTTCAGGTCAGTAATCACTATCCTCTGCAATAACTCGAAGAGTCCACCCTCTATTATTTCTGTCCAGTCAAAGCCCTTGCTTTTCTCGTCAAATTTGCCGAGAAAATACGCGATCAGCATCTTGTGCGCCTGTTTGTCGAGTTCGACAAAGTCAACAGGCCGCACCTTGTCATTCCACCGCTGCATATACGCTGCATCGAACATCTTCAGAAGGAGGGCTTTTCTAATCACGGTATAATTGTATCATATTCAGCCAATCGTGTTATATTTATTTGATGAACGCGAAACAATTGCTGATTCCCGTGCTCTTCGGAGCTGTTTTGGTACTTGCGATTGCCGCGATTCAGAGAAACCATATATGGCATGACGGCCTTTCACTATGGGAAGATGTGATAGCCAAGCACCCTCAAAAGGCAAGGGGATATAACTGGCTCGGCACCTTTCATAGCGACAAAGGAGAATCGGATAACGCTATTGAGTATTTCAGGAAGGCCATAAGTCTTAATTTCAACTATGAATATGCCCATTACAATCTTGCTACGGTTTATCTTAAAAAGGGATTGACCGAGGAGGCCGTGAGGCATTACCGTATCGCAATACAGATAAAGCCCGATTATCCCGAAGCCCACTATAATCTCGGAGTAGCCTATGAATCACTGGGCATGATAGATAATTCAATAAATCATTATCAGGCAGCTATCAGCTACAAAGAGGATTACGCTGAAGCGTACAATAATCTCGGCAGCGCCTATGCCGCAACCGGCAATTTGGATAGCTCCATAAAAGAACTTAATACAGCCTTGAGATTGATGCCTGATTCAGCGCTGGCGCATAATAACCTCGGCAGCGTCTATTTTCAGCAGGGATTAATTGACAAGGCAATTGAGCATTATGAGATCGCAACGCAACTGATGCCTGATTTTCCGGAGGGTCATAACAACCTCGGTCTTGCCTATAATGCAAAGGGAAGAAGGAATGACGCGATCAGGGAATTTGAGACAGCTATCAGACTCAGAAAGGATTATATCAAGGCCATACAAAATCTCGACGCGCTTTTGAATAAGCCCTGATGTTGCATAAGCGTAAAAAAATGTAATAAGCTATTTATCAATAAATACCAATTCAGTGAGGCGCTTATGATAATACTCGAAAATATTACAATGGCTGAGTTCAAAACACATCTGAAAAATACAAAGACCATTGTATTTCCATTCGGAACAATAGAAGAACACGGAAGCCACCTCCCCCTTAATACCGACGCTCTCATTATAAATGAATCCCTTAAGATGGCTGCGAAGAAAAGAAAGTTCTTTCTCGCGCCTTTAATATATTACGGGGTTTGCACCACTACAAAAGATCACCCCGGCACTATAAGCATCAGCGCTGAAACCCTTAGAAGACTCAGCGCAGACCTGATTATCGAATCATATAAAAAAGGACTTAAAAACTTTCTGCTTGTTTCAGGTCACGGTGGCGGCCTTCATATGTCAGCTCTCAAGGAAACAGCAGAGGATCTCGTAGAAAAACTTAAAGACATAAAGATTGCTGTATTCTCGCCTTATGATCTGTTATGGAAAGAGCTTTCAGCAATAGCAGAAACACCCAATGATTCGCACGCAGGAGAACTCGAAACATCAATGGTTCTTTATTTATCGCCGTACCTTGTCAAAGGACGGGCTGCCGAGGACTATCCTAAAATACCAAAACCATTTGTCGTAAAGGATAAGATTAAATACTGGCGCAGCGGGGTCTGGGGAAATCCCCAAAAAGCCTCCTCAGAAAAAGGCAAAAAAGCAGTGGAACTGATAGCTGAAAAAATTGTCGAAATGTTAGACATGGTCGCAAAAATCAAGTAGATTCCGCATCGCTGTCAGAGACCTTCATCTTATATTTTAATCCAGCCCTTTTTTTGCTTTTGGCCTTCTGTTTTTTTATTTTTTCTCTCTTGAGATCATCCTTTGTCAGACCGCCTGAAAGAACCTCAATCTTATCCGCGAGTTCACGCCTCGCCAAAAAACGATTTACAGACTGTCTCCTGTCTTTCATGCACTTTACTTCGATACCGGTCGGTATATGTTTAAGATAAACACAGGTTGATGTTTTATTAACATGCTGGCCACCTTTGCCCGAAGAACGCACAAATCTTTCTTCAATATCCTTTTCAAAGATACCGAGTTCATTCATCCTTGCCATGAGCCATTTGTTCTTTTCTTCACTTACTGCAAATGTTATCATTGATTAACCTGAATACCGGATTTCGCGATAAGGTTATGATAAGGCAATGCTTTATCGTCTTATATTATGCCATTTCTTCGCTCTGAAAAATGCAAATATGTCATACTCACATTAAATATAGAGATAGGAATGGCTGTCTTAAAACTTTTGGTTCTTCTCCAATCCCTGCTTAATACACGCAGGGATTGGAGAAGAACCAATAATATAAGCTTTTTTATATGGTATCATTTAGGCATGAACTTTGAGATTCTGGACATATCAGGGGACATCGGCATAAGGGCTGCCGGAATTACATGCAAATATGCCTTTGTAAATACTGCAATGGGAATGTACAGCCTCATAACCGATTTAGCTCATATCAGGGAAAAAAAAGATATTAAAATTGAGATTGAATCAAGCTCGCTTGAAGGACTGCTTGTTGCTTATCTGAATGAGTTAATATTTCACTTTGACACATACGGTTTCATCGGCAAGAAAATAGAGATCCTTGACTTGCAGCCAGTGCCTCCTGATTGCAGACTCGCAAGTACAATCCATGGAGAGGAATTTGATACCAGGAGACACGAAAAAAGGCTTCTGATAAAAGCAGCGACGTATCATAACATAAGGGTTGAAAAGGTCAATGGTGAGTGGAAAACAGAGGTTGTTTTTGATATTTAAACGGAGGTCATTATGACTGTCGAGAGATTAAAAAGAATAGATGAAAACAGGCTCGAGGTGCCGGCAGATTACAAGCCCGGCATGAACACAAAAGGGATTATATATGTTGACAAGGCACTGGAAGCCAACCTTGAAACAGAGGCAATAGAACAGGTGGCCAATGTAGCAACACTGCCCGGAATTGTGGGCCCGTCAATGGCAATGCCTGACATACATACCGGCTATGGTTTCCCTATCGGCGGAGTCGCTGCATTTGACATTAAAGAAGGTGTCATATCCCCCGGCGGTGTAGGCTACGACATAAATTGCGGGGTCAGGCTTGTCAGAAGCAATCTGAAAAAAAATGAGGTCGTGCCGAAATTAAAGGAGCTTGTAACAGCGCTATACAATGAAATTCCATCAGGCGTTGGATCCAAAGGCCGGATAAGACTAAACACAGAGGACGAAAGCAAACTGCTCTTAAAAGGCGCGAAATGGGCTGTCGAAAACGGCTTCGGGGAAACATCCGACCTCCAAAAGACCGAGTCAGGCGGGTGCCTTGAAGGAGCAGACCCGTCAATTATAAGCCAAAAGGCTTATGACAGAGGCAAGGCCCAGCAGGGCACATTAGGCTCAGGCAATCATTTCCTCGAAGTGCAGTATGTCGACGAAATATATGATGAAGCTGCCGCAAACGCCCTCGGAATTTACGAAGACCAGATAACAGTAATGATACATTCAGGTTCAAGAGGATTCGGCCATCAGGTTTGCACTGATTTTTTAGAGGTGATGAGCAGGGCTTCTCAAAAGTACGGCATTGAACTGCCTGATAAAGAGCTTGCGTGCGCGCCATTTAACAGCCCCGAGGCTCAGGATTATTTTGCTTCAATGAAGGCTTCCGCAAATTATGCGTGGGCAAACAGGCAATGCCTTATGCACTGGACCAGAGAGGTTTTTATGTCAATGTTCAAGGCATCTCCCCGCGGTCTCGGCATGTCGCTCATTTATGACGTTGCCCACAATATCGCGAAAATCGAAGAGCATGTTATTAACGGAAAAAAACGCAAGTTGGTTGTTCACAGAAAAGGCAGCACCCGGGCGTTTGCGCCTAATCATCCCGAACTTCCGGATATTTACAAGAATCTGGGACAGCCGATTCTCATCCCCGGCGATATGGGAAGGGCTTCCTTCGTGCTTCTCGGAACCCAAAAGGCAATGGCCGAAACTTTTGGCTCAACCTGTCATGGTGCGGGACGTGTTATGTCAAGACATCAGGCAATAAAAAAGGCAAAGGGACGCGCTATCTGGCGCGAAATGGAAGATCGCGGAATTATTGTAAGGTCTGCCGGCAGAGAAACCCTTGCCGAAGAAATGTCCGAGGCGTACAAAGACATATCAGATGTAATTGAAATTGTTCATAATGCGGGCATCTCCAGAAAGGTCGCGAGACTCAGGCCTTTAGGAGTCATCAAAGGATAAAGGCTTATCTTAAAGGCTGGCTCAGTGAATCATAAACTTAGAATAGGCAAAATACCTTATGCGAATCTTTTTCCTGTCTTCTACGCGTTAGAAAAAGAATGCGACTGCTCATCATATGAGTTTATTGAAGATGCGCCTTCTGTCCTTAACAAAATGCTCCGTAACGGGGAACTCGATATAAGCCCGTCTTCCTCTGTCGAATATTTACGGAATCCGTCCTTATACAGAATAATTCAAGGCCATTCCATCAGTTCCAGAGGCGCTGTAAGAAGCATTCTGCTTTTTACTAAAAAACCGATTGAGTCATTAAATAACAGCACGATTTATGTATCCTCACAGTCAGAGGCATCTGTTGCTTTGCTGGAGATTATACTTATTAAATTTTACGGTATAAAGTGCCTGTTGAAGCCGTCTCACCATCCTGAAAGTTCAGAGTCTGACGCCTTTCTCTTAATCGGTGATGACGCGCTGAAATACGGAAAGTCAGTAAGTCGCGACGAGTCGCATGATGCTGGTAAAAACAGCGCCTTAAACATGACAATTGACACTCGACACTCGCTATTAATCTACGATCTCGGAGAGATATGGTATAAACAAACAGGATTGCCTTTTGTTTTCGCGCTCTGGATTGCGAGAAAAAAGCAGGAGGATAATAAACTTTTGGATAGATTTATTCAGGACTTAAACAGGGCAAAAGAGACAGCATTAAAAAATCTTCCTGATATTGCAAAGCACACTCCTGCAAATAAATTCATGACCGAAAAGGAAATCGTATCTTACTGGAATATAATTGACTATGATCTTACTGAAAGTCATTTAAAGGGTCTTGGGCTATTTGATAAATATCTCAAAGCCATCCGCTGAATAAAATCCATGCGCTTCTCGATTCCGTAATCTAAAATCACGCTAAGCAGGCACGGCTTCAAAGCCCTTATCAATGCGATAAGATTATTTTGATGTCTGTTTATACTGCTGAATGCAAAGCGTGTTACTAAAATCGCCTTTTAACAACAGAAGAGTTCGGCTCTAAGGTATCGCTGATAAAGGCTTTTCATCCATACCTGTTTCGCTTCGGTAATGCTTAGCTTCTGATTATGAGCCATTATATTTAAGCCTAAAGTTGCATTACTTGGGATAAAGTTATTATTTGGGTTATGATATATAGTTTTCCATTTAATGAAGGTAAGGAATAAAATAATGATGAGCGGAACATTATATGTTATAGGCGTTGGTCCAGGAGACCCTGATTTGCTCACCCTTAAGGCAGTAAAAATTCTGAAAAATGTGTCATGCCTCTGCGTACCAAAAGGCCGTGATGAGGGAAGCAGCCTTGCGCTATCCATTGTTCAAAAGGCGGTTGATTTAAAGGATAAAGAGATTATGGAAGCCCATTTCCCGATGAAAAAGACCAGGTCGTCAAATTCTGAAGATTCGTCATCTGATTTATCTGAGCTTAATTCAAAATGGAATTCTGTCACAGAAGCTGTGCTGAGCAAGATTAATAATGGAGAGGATGTGGCATTTATCACTCTCGGGGATCCATCAATCTACAGCACGTTTTTTTATCTTTATGACAGGCTGCTGAAAATCAGGCCTGATCTTAATATTGAGATAATCCCCGGCGTATCCTCCATAAATGCCGCCGCATCAAGGGCAAAAATATCTTTGGGGCTCGCGGATGATAAGATTGCCATTGTCCCCGCGACCTATACCGATGATGAAATAAAGAATGTCATCGGACAATTCGAAACCGTGGTTTTTATGAAAGTCCACAAGGTGCTCGGCTCAATTTCAAAAACAATAAAGGAGATGAACTTAAGAAATGCCGTATATATATCCCGCGTAGGATTCGCAAACGAGAAGATATTCACGGATATTGATAAAGTGACACCGGATGATCTCGATTATTTCTCTGTATTAATAGTGAAAAAAAAAGGTGAAGGAGCATAGCTATAAAAATGAGCAAGGTTTATTTTATAGGTGCCGGGCCTGGCGACCCTGAATTAATAACCATTAAGGGAAGAAGGCTTCTTGATTCGGCTGATGTTGTGGTGTTCGCCGGCAGCCTCGTCAATCCGGAACTTTTAAAGGGAATCAGGGCTGATATATACGACTCCGCGGGAATGACGCTTGATGAAACTACCCATGTTATAAAAAATTCAATTGCCGCCGGAAAAACAGTCGCGAGACTCCACACAGGCGACACTTCTTTTTACAGCGCTATATCAGAGCAGATAGAAAGGCTTCGTGAGTTAAATATAGATTACGAAGTAATTCCCGGCGTGTCTTCTGCAATGGCTGGAGCAGCAGTGTTGGGCCAGGAGCTGACCATCCCAGAGATAAGCCAAACCGTTATTTTTACGAGACTCGAAGGCCGGACATCGGTTCCACAGGCGGAGAGGCTTGCAGAACTGTCAAAACACAAAGCCTCAATGGTTATTTTTTTAAGCGTCGGCATGATACAAAAGATCAAAGATGAACTACTGCAAGGTTATACAGAAGACACGCCTGTGGCAGTTATAGAAAAGGCGTCATGGCCTGAACAGAAGATTGTAAAAGGGATTCTTAAAGATATAGTTGAACTCGTCAATGAAGCGGGCATCAAAAAGACCGCTTTAATATACATTGGTGATGCTTTGCGCGCATCAGACAATTCATTGGGAAAGGAATCAATGCTTTACAATAAGGACTTTAAACATGAATACAGAAGCTAAAACATCAATATTTTATATAACTGACAGCGGTTTATCCTTAGCAAAAAAAATATCAGGGCTTTATAATAACGCCCAAATCTATCAATACAATTCCCGCATCGTGCCTGAAGTCTGGAATGAATCAAAAGTTCTCATATTTATAATGGCAGCCGGAATAGTTGTAAGGACAATAGCGCCTCTTGTAAAGGACAAAAGACTCGACCCGGCGGTCATAGTAATTGATGACAATGGCCAATTCTCTGTAAGCCTTCTGAGCGGACATCTGGGCAAAGCAAATGCATTTGCGACCGAGATTGCGGACTTCCTCGGGTCAAGGGCAGTCATAACAACTGCTTCTGACTCTAATAATCTGCCGTCTCTCGATTTATGGGCAATAGATAATGACCTCGTCATAGAAGACTGGGGCATGCTTCCTAAAATCATGACCCGTTTTCTGAACAGCGGGGTGTTAAAGATATATATCGAACACGGACATGAGGGCCAGAGAACCTGGCTTGATATAAAACTGCCTGATGAGTTTTCTCGCACAGACAACCCGGAACTCGCGGATGTATTGATTACGAACAAAACTGACTTAACAACTGACAACTCCGGCAAATTATATCTGAGACCAAGGAATATCGTCTTGGGCATTGGCTGTAACACCGGAACACCGGCGGATGAAATCGAGGCAGCGGTCAAAAAAACGCTCAGGGAGCACAATTTATCGTTTTTGTCGGTTGCTTCGATTGCGACCATTGATCTGAAAGAAAATGAACGCGGACTCATTGGATTCGCAAAAAACCACGATTTTAAAATCAATTTTTATTCTCCTGATGAGCTTAATACAGTGCCTGACATAAAAATCTCAGAACATGCTTATAAGGCAACCGGCGCCTATGCAGTGGCAGAACCGTCAGCGCTGCTCGCATCCGGAAACAGAAGTCTTCTTATATCAAAACAAAAGATTGGCAATGTAACCGTGTCAGCCGCTGAGATGAAAAAGGCGGAGCAACTGACCAGAGAAGCTATGATTAATAAAAATGATACAATTCCTCATTCTGAAACTTCTGACCTACCCTGCGGCCGCTCTGCCGCGAAAAAAATGGGCAGGATATATATTGTCGGCACAGGCCCCGGCAGTATCGAACACATAACTCCGGCTGCCAGAAATGCCATAAGCCAATCCGACGTAATAGTAGGCTACGGCACATACCTTGAACTTGTGCGTGAGTTAATTCGAAACAAAGAGGTCATATCAACAGGCATGACCCAGGAAATCGATAGATGCAAAACCGCAATCAGGATAGCAAGGGACGGCAAAACTGTTTCTGTTATAAGCGGCGGCGACCCGGGTATATACGCAATGGCCGGCCTTGTGTTTGAGTTGCTCAGCGCAGAAACTCAGCAGAAGGGAATAGCCTCCGGACAACAAATCAGAGAAAGGAATAAAGATATTTCTTACTCATTAGCAGATGAGCTGTCACGCAGCTTCGCTACATCTCTGCCGGATGTGGAAGTTATCCCCGGCATCTCTGCTCTGAATGCCTGCGCTGCCCGTCTTGGCGCGCCTCTTATGCACGACTTTGCGTCTATCAGTCTTTCTGACAGGCTGACCCCCTGGGAATTGATTGAAAAAAGGCTTCACGCTGCGTCAATGTCAGACTTTGTAATAGCCATTTACAATCCAAGAAGCATGGGACGTCCGGAGCATATCAATAAAGCGCGCGATATCATATTGCAATACAGAAAACCTGAAACACCGGTTGGCATTGTCAAGGCAGCGATGAGGGAAAACGAAAAAATCATTGTGACAAATCTTGAAGAAATGCTGCGTCATGAAATTGATATGCAGTCAACTCTAATAATCGGCAATTCCCAGACATTTTTGTGGGAGAGCTACATGATTACTCCGAGGGGATACACTTCAAAATACGAAGACTGGCGGAGGGGGTGAGATTCGAACTCACGGTAGGATACAATCCTACAACGATTTTCAAGACCGTCGCCTTAAACCGCTCGGCCACCCCTCCATAACAGATACTGAATAACGCGTATAATTCAGTAAAGGCTAATTATAATATCAGATTTCCAAAACAAATTTCCACGATAGGCAAACCCCGGAAAATACACATGGAAAAGTGTGATCCTTCAGGGTTTACTGTGGATACAATAAAGACTCTACGGCAGAGATGCCCCCCTTTGGCAAAGGGGGGGGATTTATTTATAGTCGAAATTGAAACAGATACAATCGTAAGAACAGGATTAAATCTTGAGCAGAACCATTTTGGAAACAGGGTCAAGCTCCCTTACCGCGTTTACACCTTTAATCTCCATTATTATCGCCTCAAGCACAAGAAATGTCTCGGCATTCTCCCTCAAGCAACCCATCCTTACCTCATCCCTTTTTCCAAAAGCGCCATGAAAATGCACCTTTGGTTCATCATCATGCCAGAAAATCGTTCCAAGCCCAACAATCTCATGGCTTTCGCTTATCTCTCTCCACATTGGTGTAGGAGGAAGTTCATCCTTTACAGGACCTACGACAAACCTTCCCTTTTTCATACCGCCCACAAGATAAAATACCCCTGCCCTTATATTTTCATTTTTTGCGATCCCGGCAAGCCCCTGCAATATATTATCTCCGTCCTCGAACTTTGCGACAACGATCCTGCCTGCCTCACCTGTCTGATACTTCATGGCAACCTCCCTGTCATAATCATGGTATTGTCAAAAATTATTTTCCCTCTCCCCTTGTGGGAGAGGGATAGGGT